>JANYCM010000316.1 GCA_025360285.1 Sphingomonadales bacterium | reverse complement strand
TTCCTGGACCGAACAAAATGCGAACGCGCGTTAGCAGTCAAGCGCGCCTCCAAAGTGTCCTCGTAGCATACCAGCGGGCTTTTTCTTGAGATTACTATTTCTTAGAAGCGTCTTAGCACCCTCTTAGAGACCTATTAGGCTTTTACACTTGTTGATGCTTATCGATACTGACTCCATGTCCAAGTCAAATTGCCAATCTCAGCGATGTATAGCTTCAGAAAAACCCATTTATAGGCACATGTAAAATATTTTTATTGATCACGGTGCTTAGCGATATCTTCACGCCCTCGGTGAATGCCGGGAAAAAACGAGTTTTTTGAAGCCACCGAAGGGCGGCTCTGACGGCCCTGAGTGCGCTGTTGCCCGCCCAATTTGAAGTTCCAGGCCGAAGTGATTCGGGCAGCCAAAATTCGATGAAAGCTCGATAGTGTTGAATCCCAGCTTGGCGAACCGCACCCTCGAAATCTTGCCACTTTCACAGGATTGTGCCCGAAGGCTGCTGCAGCGGCCACGACCAGCGATGTGGGATTTTGAGCCGGCCACATGGGATTAATAGCCGGCAAGGTGAGACGCACGACCATCGACGTGGGATAGTTGACCAACAATGTGGGATTCGTGACCATGAAGGTGGGATTCTTGACCAGATACTTGGGATTGATGACCGTTATTTTCAGACCCTCGGCGAGTCTGACATCCGTCCACTTGCACTGTGCACAGACAAGCGAAGGGCATTACCTCCCATAAGTGATTGATATCTCAAGCAATAGAGCGGTCTTACTGATCGCGTCGCCCCTCGTGATAGGGGATACACGATTCCCGATTCTGCGCCGAATTCCTCGATTTTCGTGGTTCGGCACCTGTTCCCCGCCTGTTAATTGACAGGATTCAACCAGCCAAACCATTAGAATAGGTTTATTTATCCGTGAGTTAACCAGATCACGACAGAAAAAAAGCGCGCCGCGCATCGGGAACAGGTGGAGAAAAGTTAGAACCCGACTGCGTCCACCGCCAATTCTGTCTTTTGCATCCGTTCCGTCCGAAATATTCGGGGTGCCGGCCCGTCTGATCGTAGGAATCGGGAGAAAACCGGGTTTTTTGAGTAGTTTGATGGTATGTTCACTGGTCGCGGCGGTATCGCCATGGGGTTGCCACCGGGTTTGGCGGGTATAGCGGCCGGGTGTCAGGGTATCGCCGCCGGGCATGCTCCCCGCCAAATCGGGCGTCTTGGGCGCTCACAGCCCGATGATCGCCACCGCTGCGGACCACCGCTTTCAATTCTGTGGCCGCACGTCCTTGGCCGCGGGCCGCAACCGGGCTTCGGCCGGGCTTCCGGCGACACTGACATCCCCGCCGCCGGGTTGGCCGACACAGGGGTTTTCAGGCGGCACATTGCGGTTGTTCAAAGCCCCGTAAAGCCGCATCCATTCTTCCCAGGCGCGGGTGAATTTTGGCGGTTGCGGCGGGATCGGCGGGGTGGGCCGGCGGAAGCTGGCGCGGTCGCCGCACAGGCTGCCATCGGGAAGATTGTCACCTGGACATAGGCAGGTGATGCCCTGTTGCCGGTTTCTTTTCTCCTGCTCGCGATTGCGTTGATCCTGGGCCCAGGCGCGGGCGGCCTGCTTCTGGTGGCGCCGATCTTCGGCGATGCGGGCGAGCGGTCAGCCGAGGAAATCGAGCGACAAGAGCTTCTCCAGATCGCCCAGCGCCTGCGCCTCATTGTTGACCTTGATCGCCGTCATGCCCAGCGCCGCTGCCGGTTTGCAGTTGATGCCCAGATCATCGAGATAGACACAGCGTTCCGGGGCGATGCCGATCGTTTCGCACATCAATTCATAAATCCGCGGGTCGGGCTTGCGAAGGCCAACCTTGCTGCTTTCGATGACATGATCAAAACGCGCCAGGATCGCGGTGACCGCGGCCGATTGCACTTCGCTGCCGGCCATGCCGGCGCCATGGCCAACCCGCGCATTATTGGTAATGCACCCCAGCCGATAACCTGCGGCGCGGCAGGCATCGAGCGATGCCACCATCGCCGGCCTTATGTCGCCCGCCAGCAGCGCCAGCACGGCGCTGCCGCGCAGATCATGGCCCAGCGCCGCGGCTTCGGCGGCAAACAGCGCGTCAAAGGCCGCCGCATCGATTTCATCGCGTTCCAGCCGCGCCCAGGCATTGTCGTGCGGGTTGTCGGCGTTGATCCGGCGGATAAGGTTATGCGGCAGGCCGTGCGCTGCCTCATGACGGTTGAAGGCATCAAAGGGCGATGTGGTGATCACGCCGCCGAAATCCCACAATATTGCGTCGAATCGCCTGGCTGCCATTCGTTCGTCTCCCCCCACAGTTGCGCTACCCTGATACTGGAGGCACAGGGGCAGCATGAACCTCGCACACTTTCCCCGCCGCCGCTATACGGATGGTTTCACGCCCCTGGAACCGCTGCCGCGGCTGTCGGCGGCGCTTGGGGGTCCGGACATCTGGATCAAACGCGACGATCTGCTCGGGCTGGCCGGCGGCGGCAACAAGACCCGCAAGCTGGAATTCCTCGTCGCCGAGGCGTTGCATCAGGGCGCCGATACGCTGATCACCGTCGGGGCGCCGCAATCCAACCATTGCCGGCTGACGCTGGCGGCGGCGGCAAAGGAGGGCCTGAAGACCCGGCTGATCATCGAGGAACGCGTGCCCGGCAGCTATGCGGCGGACGCCCTGGGCAATAATCTGCTGTTCGACCTGATGGGGGTCGCAGCGATCCGCGCGGTGCCGCTGGGCACAGACCTTGCCGCCGAAATGGCGCGCGACGCTGACATTGTCACTGCGGCCGGGGGCCGGCCATACAGCATCGTCGGCGGCGGCTCCAATCCGCTCGGCGCGCTGGGCTATGCCGCTTGCGCTGCCGAAATCATGGCGCAGAGTTTCGACCAGGCCGTCGCCTTTGATCATATCATCGTCGCCAGCGGCAGCGCCGGCACTCATGCCGGGCTGCTGGCGGGCCTCGTCGCGCTGAACGCCGGCATTCCTGTCACCGGCATCAACGTCCGCCGGCCACAGGCGGAGCAGGAGGGCAATGTTCATCGGCTCGCGGTCGCTACGGCCGAATTGCTGGGCACACCGGCGCCGGCGCGCGGCGATGTTGTGGCGCTCGCCGACTGGGTTGGCCCCGGTTATTCGCTGCCGACCAGCGAGATGGTGGCGGCCGTCCGCCTGCTCGCCCGCCAGGAGGGCGTGCTGCTCGATCCGGTCTATTCGGGCAAGGCCATGGCCGGGCTGATCGGGCTGGTGCAGCGCGGCACTTTCAAACCGGGCGAGCGCATCCTGTTCCTGCACACCGGCGGCAGCCCGTCGCTGCACGCCTATGCCGGCAATCTGCGCAATCCGGCATATAATCCGGCTTGATGGCAGGATGGCGCACCATTGGTATCATTGGCGGCATGGGGCCGGCGGCGACCGCTGATTTCATGACGCGGTTGGTCGTCGCGGCCGATGCGGGTGGGGACGCCGAACACCCGCGCATTCTGGTCGATTGCAACCCGCATGTGCCGGATCGCAACGCCGCCCGCGCCGGCACCGGGCCGTCGCCGGGGCCGGTACTGGCGGCCATGGCGCAGGGGTTGGTGGCGCAAGGTGCGGAAGTGCTCGCCATGCCCTGCAACGCCGCCCATGGCTGGGCCGATGCCGTTCGCGCCGCCGTGGCGGTGCCGTTTGTGGACATGATTGCGGCGGCGGTGGCGCAGGCGCAGGCGCTGGCGCCGCGCCGGGTCGGGCTGCTGGCGGTCGGCGCGACGCTCGATGCGCAACTGTATCAGGACAGGCTTTCCGCGCTGGGCATTGCCATATGTGAATGTGATCGCAGGGTTGTTCAGCCGCTGGTGACGCGCATCAAGGGTGGTGACACGGGGCCGGCAGTGCGCGCCGCCATGGCGGCGGAGGCAGCACGGCTGGTGGCGGCCGGGGCCGATATCATCATCGCCGCCTGCACCGAAGTGCCGCTGGTGCTTGGCCAGACGGACGTGGCAGTGTCGTTGATTGATGCGACGGCGGCGTTGGTGCGGGCCACAGTTACGGCCGCACGGCTTTCGGCATGATGGCGCTGGCGGGCGGGCTTGTCGGCTTGATAATGGGCAGTTTTGTGGCGGTGCTGACGCTTCGCTGGCCGGCGGGGGCGGGCTTTGCCTGGGGGCGATCGCGCTGCGATCATTGTGCGGCGGTGCTGGGGCCGCGGGACCTGGTGCCGGTGGTAAGTTTCGCGCTTCTCGGCGGGCGGTGCCGGCAGTGCGGTGGGGTGATCGCCGCCCGCCACCTCGCCATCGAACTGGCGGCCGGAATGATCGGTGCCCTGGCGTTCATCGCCGATTCCGGCGGGGGCGGGGTCGCCGGGGCGGTGTTCGGCTGGCTGTTGCTGGCGCTGGCCATCCTCGATGGCGAACATTTCTGGCTGCCGCGCGCGTTGACCGTCACCCTCGCCGCAACCGGGCTTCTTGCGGGCCTCTGGCTGGCGCCGCCGCTGGTTGACCGGGTAATCGGGCTGGTCGCCGGCGGCGCCAGCCTGGCACTGGTCGCTGCGGTTTATCGGGGGATTACCGGGCGTGACGGGCTGGGCGGCGGCGATCCCTGGCTGCTGGCCGGGATTGGCGGCTGGCTGGGCTGGGGATCGCTGCCCTTCGTACTGCTGTTGGCGGCGAGTCTCGGTCTGTTTCTGGTTTTGCTCGATCGCGCCCGCGGCCGCCCGGTCAGTCGCCACAGCCGCGTGCCCTTTGGCGCACTGCTCGCCGCCGCTGCCTGGCCGCTGTGGGTGCTGGCGCCGCTGAACTAATTTTTCAGGGTCAAAGGGGCCTCCGGCGGGGGGGGGGGGGGGGGGGGGG
>JANYCM010000303.1 GCA_025360285.1 Sphingomonadales bacterium | reverse complement strand
GTCGGGGCGTTTGCCGCGCTGGAGGATGAGCTGTGCGGGCGCCTGGCCAGCGGCGTTTATGCCGGGCCGGGGCTGTCGCCGGACCGGGCGGATGCGCTGGTCTGGGCGCTGACGGCGCTGATGCTTGGCGACCGGATGCCCCGGCCGGCGATCCGCGGACTGTAATCAAAAGGGGTCTGGGGCCAAGGCCCCAGCCGCCGGCGGCATCTTTCCGACCTAGGAGACTTCCATGAAACTGCCATTCTGGCGGACCAAAAGCGCTGCGCCGGTGCGGATTCCGAGCTGGGCCAGCCCGTGGAGCGGTGGCGAGGCGCCACGGAGTTACGAGGCGCAGGTGCGCGCCGCCTATCTGGGCAACCCGATTGCGGCGCGGGCGGTGCGGACGATTGCCGAGGGGGCGGGGGGCGCGCCATTGGTGTCCAACCCGCCGGGGCATCCGGCGCTGGCACTGTTGACCAGCACGGGGTTTGGCGCGTCGGGGCCGGGGCTGCTGGAGACGCTGGCGGCGCAATTGCTGTTGCATGGCAATGCCTATGTCGAGGCGGCGACGGGCCCGGATGGCCTGCCGGCGGCGCTGTTTGCGCTGCGGCCGGAACGGGTGACAGTGGAGGCGGATAGTCGCGGCTGGCCGGTGGGGTATCTGTACCGCGCTGGTGACATGGTGACGCGCTATCCGGCCGAGACCTTGGGCGACCAGGCGGGGCTGTTGCATATTCGCGGCTTTCATCCGCTTGACGATCATTATGGGCTGGGCTGCCTGGGGGCGGCGTCCGGCGCGGTCGAGGTGCACAATGCCGCGGCGAAGTGGAACCGCGCGCTGCTCGACAATGCGGCGCGGCCGTGCGGGGCGTTGATGTACCAGCCGGGTGATGGATCGAGCCTGTCGCCCGAGCAGTTCGAGCGGTTGAAGGCGGAGATGGAGGCGGGCTTTGCCGGCGCTGCCAATGCCGGGCGGCCGATGCTGCTGGAGGGTGGTCTCAGCTGGCAGGCGATGAGCCTGACGCCGGCGGAGATGGATTTCGCCAGGGCGCGCGACACGGCGGCGCGGGAGATTGCGCTGGCCTTCGGCGTGCCGCCGCTGCTGCTCGGGCTGCCGGGGGATTCGACCTATGCCAATTACAAGGAGGCCAATGTGGCGCTGTGGCGGCTGACCCTGTTGCCGCTGACGGGGCGCATTCTGGCGGCACTGTCGGCGCATATGCAGCATTGGTGGCCGGGGCTGACGATTGACGTGGACCGGGATGCGGTGCCGGCGCTGGCCCAGGACCGGGCGCTGTTATGGGCGCAGGTGTCGGGGGCGGCATTCCTGACCGATGCGGAAAAGCGCGCGCTGCTCGGGCTGGAGTCGGGGCGGTGACGGCGATGCTGGAAGGGCTGGTGGCCCAGGCCGAGGCGCAGGGCGCGGCGCGGGTGACGCTGCGCGCGCTGGTTGAGGAGGCGAGCGAGGTTGGGGCGGCGCGGGCGCTGCGCACGCTGGGGCTGATGGATGAGCGCGCCGGGATCGACATCGTCGAGCTGCGCCAGCTGATCCAGGGGTGGCGCGATGCCAAGAAATCGGCGCTGTCGGCGGCGGTAACCTGGGTGGTGAGGAGCGCGGTGGCGCTGCTGCTGCTCGGGCTGGCGTTCCGGCTGGGGCTGCTCGAACGCGGACGGGGGTGAACCATGCAGGATGTGCGGATTGCTGGCTATGCCAGTGTCTTTGGCGTGCCCGACAGTGGCGGTGATGTGGTGCTGCCCGGCGCCTTCAAGGGGGCGGGCAAGCGCGTGCCGCTGCTGTGGCAGCATGACAGCCGGGAACCGATCGGGTTCGTGGAAAAACTTTCCGAGGATGCGAAGGGCCTGCGCGTCGTGGCGCGGGTGGTGGCGGCGGGGCGGGGTAGCCAGGCGGTGCAATTGCTGCGCGCCGGGGCGATCGACGGCCTGTCGTTCGGATATCGGGTGAAATCGGCGCGGGCGGACAAGGCGCGCGGGCTGCGCCAGTTGGCGGCGCTCGATCTGGTGGAAGTGTCCCTGGTGACCTTCCCCATGCAGCCGCTGGCGCGGGTGCTGGGACTTTCAACGGTGGCAGAGGAGACGATGAATGACCTATGAGACCAAGGCCGACGCGCTGGAAGCGGTGTTCGATACCGCCGCAGTGCCGGACAATGGCGCCGAACTGGCGGCGCTGCGCACGGAAATGTCGCGCCTCACCACTATGGTGACAAGCCGGGCCATCGATCGCCCGGCGCTGGCCGGCGCCAAGGCGGCACCGTCGTGGCTGCGCAAGGGCGGCGAGGGCGGTGACGAGGTGAAGGCCGCCAGCATCGGTGTCGGCCCCAAGGGCGGCGTGGCGGTGCCGCGTGAGATCGATGCGGTGATCGATCGGGTGCTGCGTGCGGCCTCGCCGATCCGGGCGATTGCGCGGGTGGTGGATGTCGGCAGCGTCAATTACACCAAGCTGATCACCACCAGCGGCGTCGTGTCGGGCTGGGTGAGCGAAACGGCGACGCGCACCGAGACCGACACGCCGGACTTTGCCGAAATTGCGCCGTCGATGGGCGAGCTCTACGCCAATCCGGCTGCGAGCCAGGCGATGCTCGATGATGCAATGTTCGATGTCGAAGCCTGGCTGGGCGAGGAAATCGGCCGCGAATTCGCCCGCGCCGAAGGCATCGCCTTTGTCAATGGCGATGGCACCAACAAACCCAAGGGGTTCCTGCAGGCACCGACCAGTGCTGCCGGGGATGCGACACGGGCGTTCGGCACGCTGCAGTTCATCACCTCGGGCGCTGCCGGTGGGTTCGCCGCCACCAATCCGCAGGACAAGCTCATCGATCTCGTCCATGCGCTGGCCACGCCCTATCGCCAGGGTGCCAATTGGGTGATGAATTCGGCCACGCTCGCCCGTATCCGCAAGATGAAGGACAATGACGGTGCCTTCCTCTGGCAACCGGCGCTGGCCGCCGACCAGCCGGCGACCTTGCTCGGCTATCCGGTCGTCGAAGTCGATGCCATGCCCGATATCGCCGCTGACAGCCTGTCGATCGCCTTTGGCAATTTTCAGGCCGGTTACATCATCGCCCAGCGCCCGGAAACCGTCGTGCTGCGCGATCCCTTCTCCAACAAGCCCTTCGTACATTTCTATGCCACGAAGCGCGTTGGCGGCACGGTGGTCGACAGCCGCGCCATCAAGCTGCTGAAGTTCAGCGCCTGAGGCCCTGGCGGCCCCGGTTAACGCCGGGGCCGCCATTTTCCGACACGCGGCCCTTCCTAACCAATGAGGCAAATCCATGGCGATCACCGCTGCGTCGGTGGAAGCAAACGGCTGGGTGCTGCGCATCACATTGACCGGCAGCACCGGCAGTTTCGCCTCCTACACGCTGGCGCCCGATGGCACCCCGCGTGTCACCCTGGCGTCGGCGCATCCCGGCTTTGTCAAATCGGCAGGGACCGCTGTCTCGGGCACGATCAATCGCACCCTCGTCGCCACCAAACCGCTGCGCCTGCCGGTCAATCCGGCATCGCCCACGGTCAAGGTCATCGACGAGACCGATCTGGGCGGCGGCAGCATCCGCGTCCGGCTGGCGCTGTCCGAACATGTTTACGCGACCGACACAGCGCTCACCCTCGCCGTGCTGGCCGGCTGGCGGACTGGCGAGGGCGCCGCCAGCGGCATCGCGGTCACCAATAACAGCACCGTCGCCGCGCCGCTGCCGATCTTCCGCTGGGCACTTGCCCCTTATGACGTCACCAACGCCAGCTTCCGCCTGTCGCTGTTCGTCACCTCGCACCACCCTGTGGGGCTGGAGCCGGTCGCCGGCGTCAAATTCACCGCCACCGATGGCACCACTGTCAAGACAATCTGGGCGACGACGCTCGGCACCGACAACAGCCACAGCGACAATCTGCGCTGCTACACTGTCAGCATCGATCCCGCGACCGCGACGGCGCTAACAGCAGGCTTGCTGCGCTGCGATGCCGAGGTCTATCCCTGGCTCGGCGCCATGCGATCGACAGATGCCGCCGGCACACGATCGATGTCCGCGCTGGGCACTGCCGGTTTCGCCAGCGCTGCCCAGACGCCCTTTGTCATCGGCTATGATCCGGCCGGCACGCGCTATGGCGGCCAGTTCCTGTTCGTCGATCCCGCCGGCACATCGACCGCTGCGGCAAACATGGTGCAGGCCAGCCACGCCGCCGCCAAGGCACTGGCAACCGCCGCGCGCCCGGCCAATCTCGCCACGGCGATTCAGGCGCTGTATCTGGCCAACCGCACGCTGGCCGCCGCCAATGGCCAGGCATCACAGGCCCGCGCCGCCGATGGTGCGCAAATCGCCTTTGCTGCCGGCACCCATGCCGGGCCGGGTAGCACGGCGGTCACCGCGGGCGTCACCACCGCCGAAATTCCGGTGCGGCTGGTCGGCGATCCTGACAACAGTGATCCGCGCAGCAATGTCATCGTGCAGACCGGCACATCGGCCAATATCCGCATCACCCGCGCCCGCCTGGCCAATCTGCGTCTGGAAATCGGCACGACGACCCTGGTCAATTCGACCGTCATCTATTGGCTGCTCGACAATATCGAGGTGCGCGGCAAATCGGGGCAGGAAACCAATAGTGTTGCCCCCTTCGCGCCGTCGGTGCCGGCCGGCCAATGGAATATCGCTGCAACGCGGGTGAAATGGTGGCGCAGCGGCAGCCGGCTTTATGGCACCACCCTGCGCGTCAACCTAGCGCGCGCCTGTGAGGCCAGCCGGCGCGTCGAGGCGTTGGCGGCCTTCAGGCATCGCTTCATCAGCAGCAGTGAGGATACCAGCGGGCCGACCAATGAAAACGGCATCGGCGGCTGGGGATCGGTTACCGATATCGGCGCGGCCGAAGACGTCATCGTCGCCTTCAACGATCTGCGGTCGATGCGCGGCCGGGCCTGGCAGCCGCAGGCGTTGGCAGCCGCCACCGCTGGCACGCCCAATCCGAGTTATCGCCGCCTGGTGTTCCAGAACAATGTCTGTGAACGCATCGGCAGCGACCCCCAGCCCTTCTGGTCGCTGGGCGAGGATGAAAGCGCGACGATGAGTTACATCGTCATCGAGGGCAACAGCTTCGTCGGCGAACGATCGAATACGCTGTACAGCGACCCGTTGCCGACGACCAACACCGAAACCAACAGCCTGCTCAACCAGGCCTATGTCAATCGCGTCGCCAACAATGCCTATGACTGGCTGCCGACCAAGCATGATGATTTTGCCGATCCGCAAACCCAGACGGTGCGCACCGCCGCCGGGGTAACGGGTGCCACCGGTTACCGCCCGCAGATGATCGAGGCGTGGAGCGTCACCTATGGCGTCGGCTTCGAAGGCAATTATGACGCCGGGCGGACGGGCAGCGGCAGCTTTGCCTTTGAATATCCCGGCCGCGGCAGCACCCAGACGACCGGCGGCGCACCGGCATATGCCAGTGATCGTTCACTGCTCGGCACCGGTGCCGGCGGCGGCGACTATAAACCGGCGGCCAATTCGCCGCTGGCCGGCCGCGGGGTGCGCAGCAACAGCGACCGCGATTTCAACGGCGACACACGGTTGCTGCCTGTCTCTGCCGGCGGCATTCAGGTCAGTGCCAGCGCGCTGGCACCGCTATCGGCCGTATCGGCGCACCGCGCCGCCGCCGCCGGCCTGGCACTGGTGCTGCCGCTGGCGACGGCCGGCAGCCGGCACGGGCAGCGCGCGGTGGCACCGGGTGTCGGCTGGGCCGGGGGTATTGCGCCGGCGGCAGCGCGGCAGGCGCCGCGCAGCGGCACGCCGCAGATCGGCTGGTTTACGGCCGTGTCGCCGCTGGCAAGCCGGCACGGGCAACGCACCTCGGCGTCCGCAACCGGCTGGGCTGTCGCTATCGCTGCGGCGGTAGCGCGGCAGGCGCAGCGCAGCGGCACCTCGCTGATTGGTTGGTCCACGGCTGTGTCACCCGTGGCGGGCCGGCACGGTCAAAGCGCCAGATCATCGGCGCTGGCTTTTCTGATCAGCCTGGCACCGCGTGGTGGCCTGCTGCCGCACGCCGCCGGCAGACCATTTATCGGCTGGGCGGCCGGCCTGGTGCCGGCGCCGGCGGTTTCGGCAACGACGGCGGCGGCTGCTCCGCTGGCCTGGGCTGGCGTGCTGGCACCCGATGGCAGCGGACTGTCCTGGCTGACGGCATCGCCGGGTCTTGGCTGGTCCGCGGCGCTGGCGGCGGCATCGACCGTTCAGGTCCAGATCGCCGCAGCCAGCCGCCTCGATCTGGCAGCGGTGATGCTGGTGCCGGCCAATGTCGGCCAGGCGCTGCTGGGCGCAGCGACGCTGCTGCTGCCGGGGGGCGGGGCCCCCACCGGCGCGGTGACCGCCACGCTGCGCGTCGGCGGCGATTTGCGACGTCTTTTGGTGAAGCACGACTGAGGAGAGAGACATGGGTAAATTTGCAAGCACTGACGTTCTGGACGGCAGCCTCAACATCGTCCGCGCCGCGACGCGGATGGTGGCAACCAATGGCCAGCCGGCAAGCTATGCGGCCGCCGACAGCGGGCGTTTGGCGGAGGCCGCACTGGCCAGCGGTGATTTCACTCTGGCCGCCGGCGACATTTCCGGCCGCAAGGTCAGCATCGCCGCCAAATCCGGGCTGGCGGTGGTCGCCGCCGGCACCGCCGATCATGTGGCGTTGCTCGATGCCGCCACCTCGCGGCTGCTTTATGTGACGACCTGCCCGTCCCAGGCCCTTGTGTCGGGCGGCACCGTCAGCATTGCCGGCTGGAGCATCGAGATCGGCGCGCCTTCCTGATCGCTGCCGGGGTGCCGCGCCAGGCGTGGCACCCCCTGGCGCAAAACACAGGCCCGGCCGGCAATCTGCCGGCGGGGGAAGGGAGGTAAGGCGTGGCGATCTTTCTGAAGGATCCGGCGGCGGTGATCGATTACGCCGTGGACTGGTCGGCGGGCTATCTGGCCGGGCAAACCATAAGCGATTCAAGCTGGTCGGTGCTGCCGGCCGATGCTGGCGGCGTGGTGGTGACGGCCAGCCGTTTCGAAACCGGCCGGGCGATCGCCACATTGGCGGGCGGCGCGCGGGGCATGGTCTATCGCATCACCAACCGCGTGACATTTTCCGATGGCCGCAGCGATGAACGCGCGCTGGCCCTGCGTGTGGAGGACCGGTGATGACGGCTGACATGACGCCGCTGGCGGTCACCATTGCCGAATGCAAGGCGCAATTGCGGCTGGAACGCGATGATGAGGACGCGGTGATTGCCGGCTTCATCCGCACCGCCATGGCGCTGTGCGAGGCATTCACCGGGCAATGGCTGATCATCCGCGCCGGCGAACAACGGCTGGCGCGTGAGCGCGGTTGGCAACGCCTGACGGCGGTGCCGGTGACGGTTATCCTGGCTGTCGGCAGCGGCAACGGCGATCTGGCGGCGGGCGATTGGACCGGCGACATTGATGTCGCCGGCAGCGGCTGGCTGCGACTGGCACGGCCCGATGCCGTGGCGGCACCGGTGGCGCGGTTTCGCGCCGGGCTGGCCGATGATTGGAACGGCCTGCCCGAACCGCTGCGCCAGGGCATCATCCGGCTGGTGGTGCATCTGTTCACCCACCGCGACGCCGCCGATGCCGGGCCGGCGCCGGCCGCGGTCGCCGCGATGTGGCGGCCGTGGCGGCGGCTGCGGCTGTAAACCACGAGCCTCCGGCGGCTGGGGCCTTGGGCCCCAGACCCCATTTCGTGCGATTCCGTTCACAACACCGCCGGCGTTCTTGCGGACCAGTTGATCAATCGGGGTCTGGGGCCCGCGGCCCCGGCCGCCGGAGGCCGTTTCTGCGGCAAGTCTTGAACGTCGAAACAATTTGGCCGGCTCGGGAGAATGATGATGGGTGATGATTTTGCCGGTGGGCTGACCGAGCGCGTCGCCATCGAGGCATGGGTGGAAGGCCGTGACGAGGCGGCGGCGCCGGCCGGCTATTGGGCGGCGCGTGGCCAGGCCTTTGCCGCCGTCGTGCCCGATGGCGGCGGTGCGGTGCTGGGGGAGGCACGGCGGTCGCGGCGGCGCTGGCGGGTGACCGTGCGGGCGCCGGTGGCGGTGACTTTGACGTCGCGGCTGTTGTGGCAGAGCCAGATCCTGGCGGTGCTGGCGGTGGAGAGCGACCCGCGCCAGCCTGACCGGATCGTGCTGCGCTGCGAAGTGCGCGAGGCATGAGCGCCGATCGCGTACTGCAACAGGCAGCGGCGGCGGCCGACGTCGCTGGCGCGGCGGCGGTGGGGGAACGGGTGGCGGCGATTGCCGACCAGGTTCGCCTTGATTTTCCGGGGGTGACGGCGATGGCGGCGGCTGACGGCGTGTGGCTGACGGCGCCGGGGCTGGTGCCGCGGGCTTTCGGGGGCCGGCATCACGCCGCCGACCCGCGGCTGGCCGGGCTGGTGACGCTGATGGCGACAGGAGGCGGGTTATGAGCGCTAGTCTGGTGGTGCAGCGCCTGTTGGTTACGGCGCTGGCCGGGGTGCCGGGGGTGACCGGGGCTTATGATGGCCCGCCGGCGGATGCCGTAGCGCCTTATCTGGTCATCGGCGCCGACCTGGTCACCGACTGGAGCACCAAGACCGAGACCGGACACGAACACCGGATCACCATCACTGTCTGGGACGCGGGGCCGGGGACGGCGCGCGCCAAGGCGGTGATGGGGGCGGTGGAGACGGCGGTCGCCGCGCTGACCGGGGTGCGGGACGGCCATGTTGTGGTCTCGGCGCGGCTGCTGCGGACGCTGGTGCTGACCGATGCCGAGGGCTGGAGCCAGGGAATCGTCGATTTCCGGATCCGGAGCTTGCAGATTTCCTGAACGAAAGGGTGAGACATGGCGATGGAAAAGGGCAGTGCCTTTCTGTTGAAGATCGGTGATGGCGCGGTGCCGCCGGGCTTTGCGACGGTGGCGGGGCTGCGGACGACGCAGATGACGGTGAATGCCGAAACTGTGGTGGTGACCAACCAGGGTTCCGGCGGCTGGCGCGAATTGCTGTCAGGCGCCGGGGTGCGGTCGGTGGCGCTCAGCGGGTCGGGCGTGTTCACCGGATCGGCAGCGGAAGCGCGGGTCAAGGCCAATGCGCTGGCCGGGCAGATCGACGATTACCGCGTCAGCTTTGAAAGCGGTGAGACGGTGACCGGCAAGTTCCTGATCACCCGGCTGGATTATGCCGGCGATTTCAATGGGGAACGCACCTACACGCTGGCGCTGGAAAGCTCGGGCGCCGTGGTGGCGGCATGAGCGGGGCCAACGCCGTGCGCGGCGAGGCGGCGCTGGTGCTGGACGGGCAGACGCTGCGGTTGCGGCCGAGCTTTGCCGCACTGGTGGCGGCGGAGGCCGAGCTGGGGCCGCTGTTTGCGCTGGTCGAACGGGCGGCGGGCGGCGGGCTGACCCTGGCCGAAATGGCAGCGCTGTTGTGGCATTGCCTTGATACGCCGGCGGGCCTGACCCGGGTGGATTTTGGCGAACAATTGGTGGCGGGCGGCCTGGCGGCGGCGACCCCGGCGCTGCGCGTGCTGCTCGGGCAGATATTGGCCGGGCGATGAGCTTTGCGGGGGCAGCGGCGCGTGCCGTGCGGGTGGCGGCGGCGCTGCTCGGCTGGCGTCCGGAGGATTTCTGGGCGGCGACCCCGGCCGATCTCCGGCTGGCACTTGGACTGGATGACGGCGGCGACGCGGCCCCCGCTGATGCGGCGATGATGGCGCGCCTGATGGAGGCTTTTCCCGATGAACGGTGATGCAACCACGCTCGACACGCTGGTGATCCGCGTGCGGGCGGATACCAGCGACTTCATGGGCGGGGTGGGGGATATCAGGCGGGAGCTTGATGGCCCGCTGGCCCAAGGCGTGGACCGCGCCGGCGGCAGCATCGAACGCGCGCTGGCGCGGGCGGCGGTCAGCGGCAAATTCGGTTTCGAGGATCTGCGCAAGGTGGCGTTGACGGCGCTGGCGGATATCGCGGCGGGGGCGGTGCGAACGGACCTGTCGGGCCTGTTTGGCGGCGGCAGTGGCGGCGGTGGCCTGCTCGCTTCGATCGCCGGGCTGTTCGGCGGCAAGCCGGGCCGGGCGACGGGGGGACCGGTATCGGCGGGGCGGCCCTATATGGTCGGCGAACGTGGGCCGGAACTGTTCGTTCCGACGGCGGCGGGGCGGGTGGAGGCGGGCGGCAGCGGGCGCGGCGCGGTCAATGTCACGATCAATGTGGCGGGCCCGCGCGATGCCTCGCCGGCGTTGATGGCGCAGACCGGCAACCAGGTGGCGCGCGCCGTCCGCCAGGCGCTGGCGAAGGCCGGGGCATGATGCGGCATTGGCTGGCCAGCGCCGCCGACCAGCAGCGCACAACTTGGGTGAAGCGCTTCGACCCGCGTTATTGGACCGTCGATTTCCCGCGGCCGATGATGGCGGCGGTGACGACAGCGGGCGATGACGGCCTGGTCGTCGATGTCAGCTTCCTGCGGCGCGGCGATTTGGCGGGGCTGATCTGGGAGTCGGTTGATCGCTGGAGCCATCCCTTGCTGGCACTGGCCACCAGCCGGGATTATCGCGGCACGCAGCTCAGCTTTCGCTGGCAGGCAAGCGGCGGCATCCTGTCGCTCGATGCCGTCAATGGCCCGGTGCTGACCATCGAGGGCCGCGCCGCCGATGGCACCCCGCGCCAATGGTATGTGCGGTTATGGAACTATGCCGTCGGAACAGGTGATGATGCGGTCGTCACACTGGACTTCGATGCGCTGGCCGGCGGCTTCCTGCTGCCCGGTGAGGCCGACCCGGTGTGGGCGGGCGATATCGACCGGCTGTTCATCTCGCTGGTGCCGCCCGATTATGATGGCAGCGAGACGCCGCTGGCAGCGCGCGTCGATGGCCAGGTGCGGATCAGCGGGCTGCGCTGCGACGGGCCGGGATCAATGCTGGCGGCGGGCGATGCCTTTGTGCCGCCGCACCGGCTGCGCATGGCGAGCGGTTATGACGACAGTTATAACCAGACCCCCGAACGCCTTGTCGAAGCGATGTTCGCCCTCGGCTATCGCGAAACCCTCGTCCATTATGTCGGGATGAGCCATTTCCCGGGCCTGGTCCGGGATGGCGATGCGTATCTCGCCGATCCTTCGGTGCCGATCTGCGGCCCGGCGCTGGCCTGGCACCGGGATTTCCTGGCCCGGGCGGCAGCGCTTGGCTTTGCGCCGATGCTGTCGCTGTCATTCGAACTGCTCGATCAGCATTGTCCGGCCGCCTGGGCGCAGCGCGCGGCCGACGGGTCGCGAGCGCTGACGGGTTACACGCCGCCTTCGACCTTGCTGTCGCCGACCAACACGGCTGCCATGGCGTGGTTGCAATCGGTCGCGGCCACGTTGACCGAGTTGATGGTCACGGCCGCAATCGCACCGCGCTTGCAAATTGGTGAACCCTGGTGGTGGGTCGGCGCGGACTTCAAACCGTGCCTGTACGATGCCGCCACCGTCGCCGCCTGGGCCGCCGAACCCCCGGCGATCACCGACATCCGCACTGCTGGCAGCGCCGCCGAAATCGCTTATTTGAACTGGTGCGGCGACCGGCTGGGGGCGGCCACACTGGCGCTGCGTGATGCAGCGCGGGCAGTGGCGGGCGACACAAAGGTCCTGCTGCTGTTCTATGCGCCACAGGTGCTTGATACGGCGGCGCCCGAATTGATCCGCGCCAATCTGCCGTGGCAATGGGCCTGGCCGGCGTTCGATGTGCTGCAACTTGAAGACTATGATTTCGTCACCAGCGGCGATGTCGGCGGCCAGGCGCGGGCGCGGCAGATCGTTGCTGATCGGCTCGGCTATCCGCTCGCAAAGCAGCATTATTTCGCCGGTTTTGCCGCGCGGCCGACGGATTGGGGGCGCATCATGCCGGCCGCCGCGGCGGCGCTGGGCCGCGGGCTTGGCGATGTTTTCGTTTGGGCCTGGCCCCAGATTGCCCGTGACGGGCTGACCGCTTTTGAAATCACCGGGGAGGATGATGTGGCAGGCTTTCATGATGTGCTGTTTCCGTTGCAGCTTGGCTATGGCGCCGCCGGCGGCCCGGAATTTTCGACCCAGGTGGTTATCACCGGATCGGGCCATGAACAGCGCAACAGCCAATGGAGCGATGCTCGGGTCCATTATGACGCCGGGGTCGGCATCCGCTCCGA
>JANYCM010000299.1 GCA_025360285.1 Sphingomonadales bacterium | reverse complement strand
AATGGCCGGCGGTCATCAGCGTGCCGCCCAAGGCGATTGTGTTGCGCAGCCCGAGCCACCGATCGGCGACCCAGCCGCCGATGACCGGCAGAAAATAGGCGGTACCGACGTACAGTCCGAAAATCTGCGCCGCCAGCGCGTCCCGCCCCAAGGGCCCGGTGACGGCTTCGATGGTGTGACGAAAGCCGGCAAAGCCGATGATGTTTTCGACATGGCCGGGGGTGAGCAATGCTTCGGCCATGTACAACGTCAGCAGCGCCTGCAGGCCATAGAAGGAAAAGCCATCGAGCAGTTTCGTGCTGCCGATAACCGTCAGCCCGCGTGGGTGGCCGGCAAAATCGGCGCCGCTATGACCGGTGGCGGAGATGGCGTCCGCCTCCTCAAGGGCTTCCGTCGGTGCAATGCTGGTAATGGACTGGCTCCCCCTGAGCGTGAGAGTGCATCGTTTCACGGGGGCAGCGGGCTGGCAAGCGGTGCGACGTTACACACCCCGCTTCCGCTTGCGGGAGAGGATTTGTCTACCGCAAATCCGGTGGCGTCGCCTCGGCCCGTAGCAGCGTCACCGCCTCGGCCAACGGCATCACCCGCTGTTCGCCGCCAGCCAGGTTGCGTAGCGCGACGGTGCCTTCTTCCGCCTCACGCCGGCCGACGACCAGCATGTACGACGCCTTTTGCAGCGAATGTTCACGCACCTTCAAATTGATCTTTTCGTTGCGCAGATCGGTCTCGGTGCGGACGCCGGCCTTAAGCAAGGCGGCGCTCACCTGCCCGGCATAATCATCGGCATCCGACACGATCGTCGCCACCACAGCCTGCACCGGCGCCAGCCAGGTCGGGAAGCGCCCGGCGTAATGTTCGATCAAGATGCCGATGAAGCGTTCGTAACTGCCAAGGATGGCGCGGTGCAGCATGACCGGGCGGTGGCGGGCGCCATCTTCGGCAACATACGCGGCATCGAGCCGTTCGGGCAGCACCGTGTCAGTCTGGATGGTGCCGACCTGCCAGGTGCGGCCGATGGCGTCGGTCAGGTGAAATTCCAGCTTGGGGGCATAAAAGGCGCCTTCGCCGGACAGCTCTTCCCAGCCCATTTCGGGTGTGTTGCGCCCCGTTGCCGCCACGGCGTCGCGCAGCGATTGTTCGGACCAGTCCCACATGGCATCGCTGCCGAAGCGTTTTTCAGGGCGCAGCGCCAGCTTGATGGCATAATCGGGGAAGCCCAGATCCTTGTAGATGCCATCCAGCAAGTCGCAGAATTGTGCCACTTCGGAAACGATCTGGTCTTCGCGGCAGAAGATATGGCCGTCATCCTGGGTGAATTGTCGCACCCGCATCAGGCCGTGCAGCGCGCCATGCGGTTCATTGCGATGGCAACAGCCCATTTCGGCGAGGCGCAGCGGCAGGTCGCGATAGGATTTTATGCCCTGGCGGAAGATCATGATGTGCGCCGGGCAGTTCATCGGCTTCAGCGCCATCCAGTCGGCACCCCTGGAGACAATTGGGCCATTGTCGCCGACTTCGGGCATTTCGTCGGGAATGACGAACATATTCTCGCTATATTTGCCCCAATGGCCCGATTGCTCCCATTGGCGCAGGTCCATGATCTGCGGCGTCTTGACCTCGTTGTAGCCCGCGGCATCCAGCTTCCGCCGCATATAGGCCTCCAGCGCGCGGTAGATGACGAAGCCGCGCGGGTGCCAGAAGACGCTGCCATGCGCCTCCTCCTGCAAATGGAACAGGTCCATCTCGCGGCCCAGCTTGCGGTGGTCGCGCTTGGCGGCTTCCTCCAGCCGCAGCAGATGCGCATCGAGCTGTTTCTTGTTGAGCCAGGCGGTGCCGTAAATGCGGCTGAGCATCGCATTGGCCTGGTCGCCGCGCCAATAGGCGCCGGAAACGCGCGTCAGCATGAAGGCAGCGGGGTCCAATTTGCCCGTTGAGGGCAGATGCGGCCCGCGGCACATGTCCAGCCAGTCCTCGCCGGACCAATATACCGTCAGCGGTTCGTCGCCCGGCAGTTCGGCGGCCCATTCGGCCTTGAAGCTTTCGCCCTGTTGTTTCCAGCGGCTGATCAGCTGTTCGCGCGGCCATTCCTGGCGGATGATTGGCTTGTCGGCGGCGATGAGCGCGCGCATTTCGGCCTCGATGACCGGCAATTCCTCCTCGGTGAAGGGTCCGCGGCCGGGCGCCGGCGCGAAATCATAGTAAAAGCCGTCGTCCGTTGATGGCCCAAAGGTGATCTGCGTGCCGGGAAACAGCCGCTGCACGGCTTCGGCAAGCAGATGCGCGAAATCATGGCGGACGAGTTCCAGCGCATCGGCCTCATCCTTCGCCGTGACCAGCGCCAGCCGCGCATCACGGGTGATCGGCCGCGACAGATCGACAATCTCGCCATCGATTTTCGCCGCCAGCGCCGCCTTCAAAAGGCCAGGCCCGATGCTCGCCGCCACTTCGGCCCCGGTGGTGCCGGCCGCAACGCTGCGCACGGAGCCATCGGGGAGGGTAAGGGCGATAAGGTCGGACATGGGAACAAACAGCCTGTCGGGCGCCGGAATTGGCGTGGGCCACCTGCGACATGCCGGGGTTTGAAGTCAACCGCCCGCTACCGCGCCACCGCCCGCGTATAAAGATGCCAGGTCGCATAGCCGAGCACCGGCAGGGCGATCATCAGGCCGATGAACAGCGGCAGCGCGGCGAGCAGCAATATCGCAGCGACGCGGATGCCCCAGCCCAGCATTGTCGCCGGGTTGGAGCGGAAGACGCGGACGGAGGTGGCGATGGCTTCGATGGGGTCGGTGCCCTTGTCGACGACCATCGGGAAGCTGAAGGCGGCGACGGCCAGGGTGGCGACGGCGAACAGCGCGCCGATGATATTGCCCAAGACAATCATGGCGAGGCCCGGCCCGGTGCTGAACAGATCGCGCAGGAAATCATCGGGCGTCGCCGGGTTCAGCACGCCGAGCGTATTGGTGTAGATTGCCTGGGCTGCCGCCATCCAGGCGAGGAAGATCACCAGCAGCATCGCCGTCAGCGCGGCGATTGGCAGGCGTGATCGGCCCTTCAGTGGATCAAGGAAATGCCACCAATTGGCATCGATCCCGGCCTCCCGCCGGCGCGCCAGTTCGTAAAAGCCCGCGGCGGCGATGGGCCCGACCAGTGCGAATCCGCCGGCGAGTGGGAAGATCAGCGGGAACAGCCGGCCGTTGAAGGCAAATACCGAAGCGAGCAGGCCGACCAGCGGATAGATGAAGGGCAGCAGGATCAGATCACCGCGCTTCGCCTTGAAATCGGCCCAGCCCTGGCCCAGCGCCCATTGCAGGTCCGCCGTGCCAAGCCGGCGAACCGGGGCGGTGATGAGCGGCAGTGTCATGTCCATGACCAGCTCCTGTGACAGGAAAGCCCCCTTGGCCATATGATACGCCGATGCCGGGCGTGCGCAACCGGGCTCTTGCCGGCTGGCGGGTGGCCCCGCGACCGGCTATCGCGGTGACCATGGAGTCGCCCGGCTTTCTCGATCATGGCGGCACGCGGCTGGCCTATCGCCATGCGCCCGGCGCGGGCCCGCTGCTTGTCTTCCTGCCGGGTTACATGAGCGACATGACCGGATCGAAGGCCGAAGCGCTGGCGGCATGGGCGGCGGCGCGCGGCCAGGCGTGCTTGCGGCTGGATTATTCGGGCTGCGGAGCGAGCGGCGGGGATTTCCTCGCCGGCAGTATCGGGCGCTGGGCCGATGATGCCCGCGCGGTGATCGATCATGTCGCGCCGGGCGGGCGTGTGCTGCTGGTCGGATCATCGATGGGCGGCTGGATCGCGCTGCGGCTGGGGCTGGCATTGGGGGATCGGCTGGCCGGGCTGGTCGGGATCGCGGCGGCACCGGATTTCACCGAATGGGGGCTGGCGATCACCAATGCCGACCGCGCCGCGCTCGCCGCCCAGGGCTGGTTTGTCCGGCCGAGCGATTATGACCCCGCCGGCTATCGTTATTCCGCTGCCTTCATAGCCGATGCGCCGGCGCAGTTACTGCTCACCGCCCCAATCGCCATCACCGCGCCGGTGCGCCTGCTGCATGGCCAGGCTGATGATGCGGTGCCGTGGCGGTTGAGCCTTGATATCGCCGACCGGCTTTGTTCGGGGGATGTTCAGGTGGTGCTCGTAAAAGCCGGCGATCACCGGCTGTCGCGGCCGGGCGATCTCGCCTTGCTGCAAGCCGCCGTGGCGGGGCTGATTGACGGGGATGTGTCATGAAATATCTGCTGCCGCTGCTGATCATCGCCGCGCCGGCCGCCGCGGCACCGCTGGCCGGGGATCGCGCCCGTTATGATGCCTGTGTCGGGCTGGTGAAGGTCGATACGGCGCGGGCGATTGAAACCGCTCAGGCCTGGCGGATCGAAGGCGGTGGCGTCGGGGCGCGGCATTGCCTGGCGCTGGCGCAGTTTCAGCGCCAGGATTATGCGGTCGCGCTGAAAAGTTATGAAGCCGCTGCCCAGCTTTCAGAAACCGCCAAGGATGGCCAGGCGGTGGCGCTGTGGAACCAGGGGGCGGAGGCGGCGCTGCTCGCTGGCCAGCCCGAGGCGGCGGTGCGCTTTCTGTCGAACGCCATCGCCGGTGCCGGTGGCATCAGCCTCAGCCCCGGTGCCGAGGCGGCGATGCGGGTGACGCGGGCGGAAGCTTTGGTAGATTTGAAGCACCCGGCCGATGCCGCCGCCGATCTGGATGCGGCAACGAAGCTGTATCCCGATGTGCGTTATGGCTGGTTGCTCAAGGCCACGCTGGCGCGGCGGATGGGCGACCTGGTGACGGCGGAGGCAGCCATATTGGAAGCCGCCAAACGTCTGGAAGCCAAGGCCGATGTTGATCCCAGCGACGAAGCCGATGTGCAACTGGAAGCCGGCAATATCGCCGCGGCGCAGGGCAAGGACCAATTGGCGCGGGCGGCCTGGCTGGCGGCGGCGCGGGCGGCACCCGATTCGCCGGCGGGGAAGGCGGCCAACACCGCACTGATCGGCGATTGAGGCAGGCGATCCCGCTCGGCGCCGCTACCCTGCGCTCTGTCCATTCGCTGCCAGTGCGGCGCCGGCAAGATACAGCGAGCCGGCGACCAGCACCACCGGCGGCCGCGCCCGGTCGGCCGAACGCCCTAGCGCGGTCAGCGCTTCATGCAGCCCGGCGCTGGCCTCGGCCGGCAACCCGGCTTCGCGCGCCAGCCGCGCCAGGTCGTCCGGCGCATGGCAGGCATGGCCGGCTATCGGCAGGGCATAGACGGCGGTGGTGCTGGCGGCGAAGGGCTTGATGAAGCCGGCGGCGTCCTTGGCCGCCAACATGCCCATCACCAGATAAAAGGGCCGGTCGCCCAGCGTGGCGACGCGGAAATTTTCGGCGATCACCCGCGCCGCCGCCGGATTATGCCCGCCATCGATCCAGATTTCGCTGCCCGGCGGCAGGCCGGCGCTGAGCGGGCCGGGATCGAGCCGTTGCAACCGTGCCGGCCATTCGGCCCAGCCCATGCCGGCGCGGTATGCCGCCTCGGGCATTGCCAGCCCCTGCGGCAGCCGCGCTTGCGCCCGCAGCATGGCCACCGCCAGCCCGGCATTGTCGATCTGATGCGCGCCGGTCAGCCGCGGCAGGGGCAGCGCCAGCCGGCCTTCGCTGTCGCGGTAATGCAATTGGCCCTCATAGGTCGCGGCATCCCAGTCCTCGCCGCGAATCAGCAGGCTGGCGCCGGCGACGCCGGCCACTTCGGCGATGCGCGCCGTCACCGCCTTGGGATAGCGCGATGCCAGCACCGGCACGCCGCGCTTGGCGATTCCGGCCTTTTCGCCGGCGATCTCTAGGATGGTGTTGCCCAGCCATTGCTGGTGATCGAGGCCCAGTTGCGCAATGCCCGTCACCAGCGGCTGGGCGATCACATTGGTCGCATCCATGCGGCCGCCGAGGCCGACTTCGATGATCGCGGCATCGGCCGGGGTGCGGGCAAAGGCCAGGAAGGCCAGCGCCGTCGTCAGTTCGAAAAAGGTGATCGGCTGGCCGGCATTGCGCGCCAATATCTCGCGCAGCAGTTCGGCCAGCATATCGTCGCTGATCAACTGGCCGGCGATGCGGATGCGTTCGTTGAAACGGATGAGATGCGGGCTGGTATAGACATGCACCCGGCGCCCCGACGCCTCCAGGCAGGCGCGGATGAAGGCGACCGTGGAGCCCTTGCCGTTGGTGCCGGCGACATGAAACACCGGCGGCATCCGGTCTTGCGGATTGCCCAGCCGGGCGAGCAGGCGTTCGAGCCGGCCCAGCGACAGCTCGATCTCGGCGGGGTGCAGGGCATAGGC
>JANYCM010000290.1 GCA_025360285.1 Sphingomonadales bacterium | reverse complement strand
CCGATCCGGCCCAGGCTTTCCGGCTCGACCCCATCCATTCCATCATGCGCGACGATGAACACAAGATCACCGTTTCGCCCGCCGGCTTGCTCAGCACCGCCGATGTGACGGCCACCGATCGCACTGCCGACATCATTGTGGAGATCGCCACCTTCGCCGGCGCGATTGCCGGGTTGCCGATGGGCAAGTCAGGCTTTCGTGACGGCGACAACGGGGGCGACGGCCCCGAAAATTACTGTGAGAATGCACCCGACGACTATATTGGCCTGGTTGATTTTGCCGATGCTGCGAGCGTGCAACGCCTAAACCGCGATTTGCAATGCCTGGGCATCCGCGTGGTGGCGGAAGGCCGTTATTGGAAGGCCGCGACCCGCCCGGTTGAAAACCAGCCTGGCAAAGGCATCAACGGTATCGTCTATCGCATGCCGATTGATGTGCAGGTGCGAATCGAACGCTGCATCGACAAGGCCGGTAAATGCCTTGGGCCAGGTGTTTGGTTCCCGACCGAAATGCTGGCGCTGTCGCTGCCCCAGGCGGGGCCGATCTCGTTCCTTCAGCAGCGGGCAGGTTTCGCCACCAAGACGAAATATGCCAGTGTTTTCAAGGATGGCATTCTTACCAGCTATGAAGACAACCGGCCGAGCGAAGGTTTGCAGGTCGCCGCCACGCCGATGCGCGTGCTGAACGGCGTGTTCGAAGGCATCAGCAAGGTGATCAGCCTGCGTACCGGGCAGAACAACGCCCTTGCCGGCCTGTCGGCCAGCCAGCTTGCCGTGCTCAATGCGCAAATCGGCTATGATGTCGCGAAAATCGGTGGCCAGCGGCAATTGTCCGAAGCCGAGCGCACGCTGCTGGAAGCGCGCATTGCCTTGCAGGCGGCCACTACCAATGGCGAACGTACGCTCACCGAGGCACAGATCGCCTTGCTGGAAAAGCAGGTCGCGCTGCAAACTGGCCAGATCAACGGCCAGAAATCACTCAGCGCCGCTGAACTTGCGCTGATCCAGCAACAATATGCGCTGCAGGCCGGTCAGTTGAATGGCCAGGGCAGCGTTGCCGCTGCACAGCTCGCATTGTTACAGAATCAGGCCGGTGTCACCCTCGGCACCAACACGTTGCAGGCCCAGCTTTCGGCAAGTGAACTGGCGCTCGCCAAGGCAGTGTTGCGTAACAACGCCGATATGCAACTGCTTCGGCAGTGCGTGGCGGAGCATGACGCCGCGGCGATAGACATTTGTTTCAAATGAGCTGACGCGGGACTGGCAGTGTCGTTTTGAGTTTATGATCAGTGGCGGCTGAGTATTGGCTGCCTGTGATGTGACTCTGCCGGCTGTGGATGATGGCAAGTCCATCGTTTCTGCCCTTTGCTCCCGCCGGGCAGAAGCGCATAATCCCGCCATGGCCACCACCACCGTCGATATCCCCCACAGTCTTGGCCGCGCGGCGGCGAAGGCGCGGTTGCAGGCCAATATCGGGCAGTTGGCGGCACATGTTCCGGGCGGTGTCGCGGCGGTGCAGACGCGCTGGCCGGGGCCGGACCGGATGGTGATCGAGCTGGCGGCGCTGGGGCAGGTGGTGACGGCGACACTGGATATCGAGGACAGGCTGGTGCGGGCCAGTTTCGACTTGCCGGGGATGCTGGGCTTCATGGCCGGGGCGATTGCGGCGGCGGTGCGGCGTGAGGGCGAAAAATTGCTGTTGCCGTCACCCGATTGACCTGCCGTGCCGGGGGGCGGGCTATAGGATGTTCCCGGCTCGTTTTGCCTGAAGACCGTCATGGCCCGCACCGCCTGTCACCATGGCCACCAGGCCTGGCGGGCCGCCGGCAGGGATCACGCGGCCGGCTGCGCGCCTTACCGCTCACTTTCGTGCGGCGCCGGCACGCCGCTTTCGGCGACCTGCGCCGCCGTCACCTTCGCCTTGTAATGATTGCCGAAGTGGGTGCGCACATAGGAAATTACATCGGCGATCTGCTGGTCGGTCAATTGCCCGCGGAACCAGGGCATCGGGCCCTTGCCGCCGGTGACGACGCTGATCGGATATTCGGGATATTGCAAATTCTTGTTGCCGGCGAGTGCGGCGATGCGCCCGGCGCCGACGGCGCCCATGGCATTGGCCATATGGCACGCCTGGCAGACGCTCTGATAGATGATTTCGCCCGGATCGGGGGTGACGACCTTGGGCGCGTCGGCGGCCAGGGCGGGGGCGGCGACAAGGGCAGCGAGGCCGATCAGCAAGCTCTTCATGGCTCAGGCCTCCAGCGCGCGCTTGTGCAGACGGGTGATGGCATCGATCGACGAGAGCAAAGCGCCCTCCATCCAGCAGCCGACATATGAAGCATGTTCGCCGGCCAGTACGATGCGGTCATCGACGGCAACAAGTGTCTGATAATGTTCCTTGCGGGTGTCCTCGTTCCACTGGGCGCAGCAGCCCAGGGTGAAGGGGGACCGGCTCCAGGCGACGCTGGCGCCATTGCTGAATTCCTGCTTGTAGCGCTCGGGGTGGAACACCGATCCTTGTTCCAGCGCTTCGGCGATGCGCTGTTCAGGGGTCATGCCGGCGAATTTGTAAGACGCTGGCCCGAAAGTATAGGCGCCCAATATCACCCCCGGCCCGGCGCTGTGCATGCCGCCGCTGGGGTAGGATATCATCGAGATCGGCTTGTCGGTGAAGCTGATGCCGCCGTAAATGGCTTCGTCATCCTCCCAGAAGCGGCTGCGCATTTCGAGGCCGATCTTGACCGAATTGGAATAGGGCACGGCGGCGACAGCGGCGCGCATCCCGGCCGAAACATCGAGATCGATCTGGCTGAGGATGCCGAGCGGGATGGTGCAGACGCAGTAATCGGCCTTGGCGGTCATCACCGTGTTGCTGGCGATATCGGTGTAGGTGACGGTGACGCCGCCGCCGCTCTGGTCGATCTTGGTCACCTTGGCGCCATAGCGGATCTTGTCCCCGACCTGCCGGCCAAAGGCTTTGCCGATCATGCCCATGCCGCCCACCGGCTGGAACATCGTCGTCTGGCGTTCATGGCCCATATGCTGGGCAAAGGCCCGCCAGACGCCGGATTTGCGCACATCGGTGAAGTCGAACGG
>JANYCM010000237.1 GCA_025360285.1 Sphingomonadales bacterium | reverse complement strand
CCAGTTGGTCACCGACCGGCTTTCGAACAGCCCGGCCTGATGATAGGGATCGGCATTGGCAAAGGCGATGGCGGCATCGCGATCATCGAAATCGATGATAAGCAGCGATCCCATCGCCCGGCCATCGGGGCGCAGCAGCGGGCCTGCAACGAGCACCTCGCGGTCAAGGTTCTTCAGATGCGCCAGATGCGCCGGCCTTGTCGCCATGCGCAGGTCGAACGAATCGGGCTTGTCGATGCAATGGATGGCAAAATAGGGCATCGGGAACCTGTGACTTGATTGCGAATGGTCTAGCCCCGGATGGGCAAGGGGGGAAGGGGCGATGCGCGCCATTGTCGAAATACTGCCCGGCGTCGGCCTGTGTGTCGTGCTGGCGCTGACCGGCGACGTACTGGCGGTACGCGCCGGCCTCGCCGTGCCGGGGGCGGTGCTGGGCCTGCTGGTCTATGTCCTATGGCTGGCCAGCGGCCGCGCTATCGGCTGGAGCCGGCCCGGCGCCGCGCTGCTGCTGCGCTGGATCGGCGCCATGCTGGTGCCGGCGCTGGTCGGGCTCCAGGCGTATGCGGCGCGGCTGGCCGGGGCACTGTTGCCGCTGGCGCTGTTGTTGCTGGTTACCACGTTGGTGACGGCGCTGGCGACGGCGCTGTGCTTCCGGCTGGCGGGGGGACGCGGATGATCGACAGCCTGCTCGCCTGCGGGCTGGTGCTGGGCGGCTTTGCGCTGGCGCGGGCGCTGTCGGCGCGGCTTGGCCACCCGCCCTGGGCCAGCCCGGTGCTGATAACGGCGCTCGGTGTCGCCGGCGTGCTGGCGCTCCTCGGCATCGCGCCCGATCGTTTTGCCGCGGCCGCGTTGCCGATCCGCTGGCTGCTCGGCCCGGCGCTGGTGGCGCTGGCGCTGGTCATCGATGCCAACCGCGGCCTGCTCAGGGCGCAGGCGTTGCCGGTGCTGGCGGCGATTCTGGGCGGCGCGATCGTTGGTGTCACCACCGCCATCGCCGGCGCACGGCTGCTGGGGCTGGACCCGCTGCTTGTCGAGGCGCTGGCCACCAAGACGGTGACGACGCCCTTCACCGTCGCCATCATGAAGGCCACGGGTGGCCCCCTGCCGCTGGCGGCGGCGCTGTCGGTGCTCACCGGCGTCATCGGCGCGTTGACAGTGCCCTGGCTGTTCGATCGGCTGGGCTGGCGCGATCATGCGGCGCGGTCGCTGGCGCTGGGCGTTTCGTCCCACATCGTCGGCACCGATTGGCTGACCCGGCGCGATGCGAAAGCCGGCGGGCTGGCGGCGCTGGCGTTCGTGCTGACCGGGACGGTGGTGGCGCTGGTGCTGGTGCCGCTATGGCCCTTTCTGTTTGGTTAGCTTTAATCCGCTGACGCGGATGCAGCACCGGCCCGCGCCAAAACTCCCACATTCGGTTGACCTTGCCGCCCACCTCGGCTAATGGCCCGCGCTTGCCGCTGGTCCAGCCGGATCATGCCTCAGCCGAATTCAAGGACGAAGCCATGTCGCGCGTGTGCGAACTGACCGCCAAGGGTCGCCAGGTCGGGAACAATGTCTCCCATGCCAACAACAAGACCAAGCGGGTTTTCCTGCCCAATCTGCAGAATGTCACGCTGATCTCGGATGCGCTGGGCCGTTCGGTCAAGCTGCGCGTCTCGATGAACGGCCTGCGCTCGGTCGAACATGTCGGCGGCCTCGATAATTGGCTGCTGAAGACCAACGCCGAAAAGCTGAGCGAGCGCGCCGCCCGCCTGAAGCGCGAAATCAAGAAGAAGATTGCCGCCACGGCCGCCCCCGCCGCCTGATTCAGGCGCGGTTGCTGTTGACGAAGACGGCCCGGTTCGCCGGGCCGTTTTTGTTTGCCCTGGCCGGGCGGGAATACAGGCCAGCCGAACCCCGGCGCGCCGGCGTCCGCCTTCGCTGCGGCAAGGAAATTGGCGCGACTACGCCAATGCAAAATCCGCCAGCACCGCCCGCGCCGCCTCGCCATCCGCCATCACCTGCGCGGTCAGCGCCGCCAGCCCATCGAGCTTCAGTTCCGGCCGCAGATAGGCGATCAGCTCCACGCCGATGATCTGACCATATAGATCGCCGCTCCAATCGAGCAGCCAGGTTTCGAGCAGTTCAACCGGCGGATCGATCATCGGCCGGATGCCCAGATTGGCGACACCCTTGACGCGGCTGCCATCGGGCAACGCGGCCATCACCGCATAGACGCCGTATGCCGGCCGCTGATAATCCTCCAGCCGCAGATTGGCGGTGGGAAAGCCCAGGGTGCGCCCCAGCTTGGCGCCATGTTCCACGCGCCCGAAGATGGTGTAAGGCCTGGTCAGCAGCGCCGCCGCGCCGGCCGGGTCAGCAGCGCGCAACAAGGCCCGCACCCGGCTGGAGGAAATCACGCCGTCCGCATCGCATACCGGCGCCACGACTTCGGCGGTAAAGCCATGCACCGCGCCCAGCGCTGCCAATTCGCCAACATCGCCGCTGCGGCCCTTGCCGAAGGTAAAATCGCCGCCGGTGATGACGCCCGACACGCCGAGCCGGCGCACCAGCCATTGTTCGACAAATTCACCTGCCGACAGCGCCGCCAGTTCGCGGCCAAAGGGAATCATCACCGCGGTATCGACGCCAAAGCCGGCGAACAGATCCAGCCGCTGTGCCACGCCAGTCAGCGCAAAGGGCGGCAGATCGGGCTTGAACAGCCGCGCCGGATGCGGATCGAAACTCGCCACCAGCGCCGGCACGCCGCGCTGCCGCGCCAGCGCCAGCGCCCGGCCAACCACCGCCTGGTGCCCCAGGTGGAAGCCATCGAAATTGCCCAGCGCCGCGACCCCGCCGCGCGCTGTCAGCGGCACCAGCCCGCCGCCCGTGATACGGTCCATCATCAGCGCGTCACACCCCTGCCCGCAGCGGCGGCCTGGCCAGCACCGGCGGCGCCGGATGCGGCACCAGCCCCAGCCCGATGATCCGCGCTGCATTGCCGCCCATCACCATGGCAATCTCGCTGTCGGACAGGCCGGCATCAATCAACGCCTGGGTGATCGCCGCGACATGCGCGGTATCGAAGCCGGCGGTGACGACGCCGTCATAGTCGGACCCCAACCCGACATATTGGATGCCGATCAAATTGCGGACGTACAGGATGGCCCTGGCGGTAGCCGCCGGTGTCGGCGCGCAGACGGCGGCATCCCAATAACCGATGCCGATCATGCCGCCATTCTTTGCCAGCGCGCGCAACTGATCATCGGTCAGGTTGCGCGGCGTGTCGCAAGTGCCCTTGACGCCGCCATGACTGACGACGACGGGGCGGGTGGCAATGCGCAGCACATCGGCGACAGTGGCGGCGCTGGCGTGGGCCACATCGACGATCATGCCCTTTTGCTCCATGGCACTGACCAGTTGCACCCCGAACGGCGTCAGGCCATATTTTTTCTCGCCGTGCATCGAACCGCCGACATCATTGTCGAAGAAATGCACCAGCCCGATCATGCGGAAGCCGGCGCCATAAAGCCGATCGAGATTGCCGATACGGCCTTCCAGATCATGCGCGCCTTCGACCGACAGCAGTGCGCCGATCGGCACCGCCTTGCCGCCGAGCCGATCGCCGAGCAGCCGCACCAGATCGGCCTGGCTGCGGATGATGCGCAATTTGCCCCCCGAGGCAGCTTCGGCCCGGTGCAGCTTTTCAGCATGCCACAGCGAGCGTTCGAGCAGCGACGTCCAGGTGCGCAGCGGCTGCATCTGGCCGATGACCAGCGTGGTGATATTGTCGGTCGTGTTACTGTTCGAGCTGTAGTTTTGCCCGCGCGGCGTCTTCGTCACCGATGACAGCACCTGCAGCGCGACATGGCCGGCTTCAAGGCGCGGCAGATCGACATGGCCGCGTCCGGCGGGCTGGGTGAAGTCCCGCTTCCACAGCAGCGAATCGGCGTGAAGATCGATGACCGTCAATTGCTTGTGCAGCGCCGCGGCACGCGCCGACACCGGCCATTCGCCGCTGCCCTCGATGCGATTCGACAGCCGATCGAACAGCGGCGGCAGCACCGTGAAAAACAGCAGGGCGGCAACGGCGATGATGCCGCCGATCCAGTAAAGGGCCTTGCGCATGAATATGTCCCCAGGAAGCGCGCGTGATTGTGCGGGTGTAATGCCGGGAAGCGCGGGCGGGCGCCAGTGCGGTATATGAAGATGTCACCGGACGAGACGCTGATGCTTCCCTCTCCCGCTTGCGGGAGAGGAAGAGGTTCGCCCCACCTCCTCCCGGCCTAATCCGCCAGCGCAATCACCGACAATTGCCGGCCATAATCCGGCTCCCGCGCATGCGTGGTGCGGCGATAGCTGAACCAACGGTCGGCATCGGCATATGTATCAAGGCCCGGCGCCGACACGCGCGTCACCCCGGCGACGGCAAGGCGCAGCGCCGTCAGGCCTTCCAGATCGAACTGGCAATGGCCGGGACGGCCGGGGGTGAAGAAGCGATCATGCGCCGGATCATCGGCGAGAAAACGGTCCCGGAACGCCAGATCGACTTCATAGCTGGCCCGGGCGATGCATGGCCCGATGGCGGCGGTGATCGCTTCCCGCCGGGCGCCCAGTGCCACCATCGCTTCGACCGTCGCGGCGGCGATATTGCCCAGCCCGCCCTTCCAGCCGGAATGGGCGGCGCCAATGACGCCGGCCCCGACATCGGCAAACAGGATCGGCACGCAATCGGCGGTGAGGATGCCCAGCGCCAGGCCGGGGGTGGCGGTGACCATGGCATCGGCATGCGGGCGTGCGGCATTGGCCCCCGGCCGGGCGGCATCGGCAAAGGCGGCAGTGACGGGAATGACGGTGCAGCTGTGCACCTGATGCAGGGTGACCAGCGCCGCGCCGGGCGCGACAGCGGCAACGGCGCGGGCGCGGTTTTCACGGACATGTTCAGGAACGTCCGATGACCCGAGGCCGACATTCAGGCTGGCGAAAATACCCGCCGAAACCCCGCCGCGCCGGCCGAGGAAGCCGTGGCGGGTGCCGGCGAGCAGCGGCGCCGTCACGACATCGATCACGCCAGCACCGCCCGGCACAAGATGTCTTCATCGGCCTTTGACCCCACCATGAAGTGATAGGGGGCGATTTCGGTAAAGCCGTAACGGGCATAGAAACGCCGGGCGCGGGGGTTTTCGGTATAAACCGACAGCCAGATTTCAGCAGCAGCGCGGGCGCGGGCACGGTCCAGCGCCCAATCGGTCAACACGGCGGCAATGCCGCTGCCCTGCCAGGGGCGATAAACGTAAAGCTGGCGCAATTCGATGGCGCTGGCGTGCGGATCGGGCGCCGGCAGCTTCAACGGCCCGACCTTGCAGAAGCCGATAGGGGAACCGCCGACCTCGGCAAAGCGCACCTCGATCGCTGGATCGGCAAGTTCGGCGGCATAGGCGGCATCGCTGGTCTGGGCGAGAAAGGCTGCGAGATCGGGCAGCGCATAAAGCCTGCCGAAGGTTTCGATGAAGGTGGCGCGGGCGAGGCCGCCGAGCACGGCACCGTCATCCGGCGTGGCATCGCGATAGGTAATCATGCGTCAAACCCTGATGGCAGCGGCCAATTACCGCCCGATAGCGCCATCACCTTGAACAGGCCACCCATTTGGGTCGGCGCCGTCAGCCGCACCAGCGCGGCGGCGATGGCGGCGGCCTGGGGCCGGGTGGCGCGGGCCTGAAGCGCCGCCGCGCGGGCCTCGATGCCCAACCGGGTGAGCCAGACGCCTTGTGACAAGGGGCCATGGACGCGCAGCGCGCCGGCGGCAGCAGCTAGCGCCGCAAAATCGACATGGGCGGTCAGGTCGGCCTCGCCGGGGTCGGCGAAGGGATTGGCAGGGGCGCCGTGCCGCAGCGCCTGGAGACTGTCGCCCGTGCTGCCGCCGGCATGGCCATAATCGATGATCAGCGCGGCGCCGCCGTGGCGTCGCAAGCGTTCGCCGATGGTGGCCATGACGCCGGCACCGGCATCGCTGGCTTCGCCCCGGCGCGAATCCTCCGTCGGCACCCAGGCACTGGCAAAGCCCGAATCGGTGGCGATGACGGCGCGTTCCTGGCCATCGCCGCGGAACTGGCGGATCGGCAGGGCATCGAAAAATTCATTGGCGATGACGATGATCGGGCCATCATCGGGAATGGCATCGAAACTGTCGAACCA
>JANYCM010000189.1 GCA_025360285.1 Sphingomonadales bacterium | reverse complement strand
CCAGCGCATCGGCGATTTTTTCGGGGCTGGCCGCTTCCGCCTGCAAGGCCGCCGTCACCCCCTCCTCATCGACATGCGCCGGCAGCGCCTCATGCGCCACGCCCACCGCCGCCAGCATCGCCCGCCGCGCCGCGCTCTGGCTGGCCATGCTGACGGCAGCGGGCGTCGTTCATGACGCGTTGCCGGCGCATGTCGATGAGGAGGGGGTGATGGCGGCCTTGCAGACGGAAGCGGCCAGCCCCGAAAAAATCGCCGATGCGCTGGCCGAACTGAAGGCGCTGAAGATGTCGCGCGGGGCGCCGGGCCGGCTGGTACTGGGGGCCGATTCGGTAGTGGTGGCGGCCGATGGCCAACTGCTCGCCAAGCCCGAAACCCGGGCGCGGGCTGAAGCGCAGCTGCGGCAGCTGGCGGGGACGACACACCGGCTGGTGTCGGCGGCGGTGATCGCCGAAAATGGCCAGCCGGTGTGGCGGGCGGGCGGCGCGGCGCGGCTGACGATGCGGGCGCTGTCGGATGATTTTATCGGCGCCTATCTCGATGCCGAGGGTGAGGCCGTGCTGGGCTGTGTCGGTTGTTACCGCATTGAAGGCCGCGGCGCGCAATTGTTCACGCGGGTGGAGGGGGACCAGTTCGTCATCCGCGGGCTGCCGCTGCTGGCGGTGCTCGATTATCTGCGGGTGCGCGGGGAAATGCCGGCATGACCCGGCCTTTGCCGCCCAGCGCCGGGGTTATCGGCTGGCCGGTGGCGCATTCGAAATCGCCCCTGATTCACCGCTTCTGGCTGAACAAGCTTGGCCTTGATGGCGATTATGGGCGCTTTCCGGTGCATCCGGCGGGGCTGGGCGCGGCGATTCGCGCGCTACCAGCGCTGGGGCTGCGCGGGGTGAATGTCGCGGTGCCGCACAAGACGGCGGTGATGGCGCATCTCGATGTGATTGATCCGCTGGCGGCGCGGGTCGGCGCGGTCAACACCGTGGTGGTGGGCGAGGATGGCCGATTGAGCGGGTATAACAGCGATGTCGCCGGGGTGCTGGCACCGATGGCGCTATTTCCGGCAGCGGACTCTTATGTGCTCGTGGGCGCCGGCGGCGCGGCGCGGGCGGTGCTGGTGGCGCTGGCTGAGAGGCAGGTGCCGGTGTGCAACCGCGATCGCGGCCGCGCCCAGGCGCTGGTTGCGGAATTGGGCGGGCGCGCCGCCGGGCTTGATGATCTGGTGCGGGTGCGCGGCCAGGTCATCATCAATGCTTCTGTGCTCGGCATGGCGGGGCAGCCGCCGGTGCCGGTCGATCTGGCCGATTGGGCCGATGACACGATCGTGTTCGACATGGTTTATGCGCCGCTGGAAACGCCGTTGCTGGCGGCGGCGCGGGCGCGGGGCCTACGCACCATCGACGGCTTGCAGATGCTGGTGGCGCAGGCGGCGGCGGCGTTCGAACATTTCTTCGGGGTCGCGGCGCCGCGGGCGCATGATGCCGAATTGCGCGCGTTGTTGACGGCGTGATGCCGGCGGGGCTGGCCAGGGCGTTGGGCATCACCGATGCGCTGATGCTGCTGTACTGGACGGTGACAGCGCTGGCTGGGCTGGGCATGCTGCATCTGCCGCCCGAAGCGCTGTACAAAGGCTATAATGATCCCCTGCTGGTCGCCTGGAACTGGTCGTTCATGCCGCTCGATGTGGCCTTTTCGGTTGCCGGTCTCGCCGCCGTGCGTTGCGCCCGCGCCGGCCGGTCGTGGCGCGGGCTGGCGCTGGTTTCGCTGGTGCTGACCATGTGCGCCGGCGGCATGGCGATCGGATTCTGGGCGATCAGCGGTGATTTCGACTGGGGCTGGTGGCTGCCCAACCTCATTCTGTTGCTCGGGCCTTTGGTCTGGCTGCCCGGCTTGCTCAAGGACCTGCCATGATCATCATCGGGCTGACCGGATCGATCGGCATGGGCAAATCGACCGTCGCCGGCATGTTCCGCCGGCTGGGCGTGCCGGTGTTCGATGCCGATGCCGAGGTGCGCCGCGTGCAGGGCCCCGGCGGCCGGGCGCTCGCCGCCATCGAGGCGTTGTTCCCCGGCACCACCCACGCCGGCGGACTGCACCGCGACCGGCTGGGCGCGGCGGTGTTTGGCGACAAGGCCAAGCTGCACGCGCTGGAGGCGATCCTTCACCCGCTGGTTGGCGAAGCGCAATCGGCGTTTCTGGGCGCGCATCGGCTCAAGCCGGCGATCATCCTCGACGTGCCTTTGCTGTTTGAAAAGGGCGGCTGGCGGCGCTGCGACCTGACAATCGTGGTTTCGGCGCCGCTGCGCGTCCAGCGCGCCCGGGTGCTGGCGCGGCCGGGGATGACCCGCGAAAAATTCGCCGCGATCCTGAAGGCGCAGATGCCCGATGCCGAAAAGCGCGCGCTGGCCGATGTGGTGATCGAGACGGGGCGGGGGCGGCGGGAGACCTGGCTTGAAGTGCAAAGGGTGGTGAAGAGTTTGCGGCAGTCGGGACGTTAAGCCCACGCCGTTTTCGGAACACTTGCGCTTCCCGTGCGCGCCGGCTAAACACTGAACCATATGGTTCAGTATGCAAGCCCTGCCCTTGATCTTTCGTTCGCGGCGCTGGCCGATGCGACCCGCCGCGGTATCATCGATCAGCTTGGCCGGGCGGACGCGTCGATCACCAGTCTGGCGGACAGGTTCCAGATGACGCTGACCGGCATGAAGAAGCACGTCCAGGTTCTGGAACGGGCGGGACTGGTCGTCACGCAGAAGGCCGGCCGGGTGCGGACCTGCACGCTGGGGCAACGCGGCCTTGCGGCGGAAGCGGCGTGGATCGAGGCGCACCGCCAGCTTTTTGCGGCGCGCTTTGCTGCCCTGGATGACATTCTAAGCGACATGCAGCGGGAGGAAAGCGATGGACAGCCAGAATAGCAGCGCCAGTGGTGCGCCTAACCTGACGTCGGCCGAGCGCATCGGCGATCGCGAACTCGTCATCACGCGGGTCTTCAATGCGCCGCCGCGCCTGGTGTACCGGGCGTGGAGCGAGGCCACGCTGTTCCAGCACTGGTGGATGCCAAAATCGATTTCCGGCGTGTCGCTGGTGGCGTGCGAAATGGATGTCCGTACCGGCGGCAAATATCGGCTGGAATTCAGCACCGGCGGTCCCGACACCATGGCCTTTTATGGCAAATATCTTGAGGTGGTCCCGGACGCGCGCATTGTCTGGACCAACGATGAGGGCGGGGAGGGCGCGATCACCACCGTGACCTTCGCGGACCAGGGCGGCCGGACATTGGTGACATTCCACGAACTCTATCCGTCGAGCCAGGCGCTTGAGGAAGCCCTGCAGGGCTCGGCGGCCGGCTTGCCCGAGCAGCTGGATCAGCTTGGTGACTTGCTTGCCGGCATGGGGGGCTAGCGGATCGGGCAAGGCGTCACGCCTCGCTGTCAACCTCAGCGTCAAGCGACCGCCGCGCCACATCGCCCAGTCCGATGCTGGTCAGCACCATCATGCCTTCCAGGCTGACCAGCAGTTGCGCGGCCTCGGTCTCGGCGGCTGCGGGGCTGGCGCTGGCAAGTTGCGCCGCACCCCAGGCGAGGAAGCCGCGGCCGATGGCCTCCCCGATGCCGCGGAACAGCGGGTCGCCGCGCGCCGTCAGGCCGATGATTTCCAGCCAGACGCACATATAGGGCCACAGCGCCTCGGCAAAGAGGATGGCGCTGAGGCGCTGGCGCAGTTCGTTCAAAGGCAGGCGTTTGCTGCCCGTCGCCGCGCTCATCGCCGCCGTCATGCGGGCGGCAATGCATTCCAGGATAGCGGCGATGACCTCTGCCTTGTCCTTGAAATAATAGAGCAGCATCCGGTCGCTGATGCCCGCCGCCTTGGCCAGCGGCCGCAGGCTGGCCGAGGTGAAGCCATGCGCCAGCACATGATCGGCCAGCCGGTCCACCAGGTCAGCGCGGCGATCGAGGGCTTTTGACACCGGCGCATAGTCACACCACCGGGCCTTTTCCTCAAGCCCGCCAGCGGCTACAGCGCCGCCATGCGTGAAATTGTCTTCGATACCGAAACCACCGGCATTTTTCCCGGTGATGGCCACCGCATCGTCGAAATCGGTGCCGTCGAGATGATCGACCGGGTGGTGACCGGGCGGACCTTTCACACCTATGTCGATCCCTGCCGTCCGATGCCCAAGGATTCGCAAGGCGTGCACGGGCTTTCCAGCGATTTCCTTACCGGCCAGCCGGTGTTTGAAATGGTCATCGATGATTTCCTCGCCTTTATCGAAGATTCACCGTTGGTGGCGCATAATGCCGCCTTCGACATGGAGTTCCTGAATTGGGAGCTGAAGCGCATCAAGCGGCCGGTGATCCCGCATTCGCGGGCGATCGACACGCTGGAAATCTCGCGCAAGATGAATCCCGGCGCCAAGCACACGCTCGATGCGCTGTGCAATCGTTATGGCATCGATCTGTCGGGGCGGGTGAAGCATGGCGCGCTGGTCGATGCCGAACTGCTGGCGCGGGTCTATGTGGAACTGACCGGCGGCCGGCAGATCGGCTTCGACCTGGCCGAAGCGACGATCGATGTGGTGGCCCCGGCGGCGCGGATTGCCGTGCCGCCGCGCGCCCATGCGGCGAGTGCCGACGAATTGGCACGGCACGCCGAATTTGTCGGCAAGCTCAAGGATCCAATCTGGCTGCATTGAATTTCCCGTTCAGGGGTCGTCATTGACCATGTCTGGCACCAGGCATAGAGCGACCGCCCGCCGCACATCAGGAGACAGGCATGGACATTCGCATCTCGGGCCATCAGCTGGATGCTGGCGCGGCGTTTTCGGCGCATGTGCGGGAACGGCTGGCGGCGATGGTGGAAAAATATTTCCCGCGCGCCATCTCGGCGCAGGTGACGCTCGCCCCGGCGCCGCACGGGCATTTTTCCTGCGATATCGTCATGCATGTGATGAGCGATGTGATCCTGAAAGGGTCCAACCGCGCCGTCGATGCGCACCCGGCTTTTGACGGCGCCGCGGATCGCATCGACAAGCAGCTGCGCCGCTACATGCGCCGCCTGAAGGACCGCCATGGCCCCGGTGCCGACCGCGCCCTTGAACGCGCCGCGGGCATCGCGCTCGACAATGCCGATTATACGATCTTCGCCCAGGTCCCCGAGGACATCGAACCTGCCGGCGATCATCCCTTGGTCATCGCCGAAACCCGCGTCGATATTCCCGAAGCCAGTGTCGGCGATGCCGTGATGATGCTCGATCTGCGCAACACCAATGCGTTGCTGTTCGTCAACAGCGCCAGCGGCGACCATAATATGGTCTATCGCCGTGAAGACGGCAGCATCGGCTGGGTCGAACCGCGTCGGACGGTCGCCGCCAGCCTGGCCAAGTGAGCAATGCCATGACCGGACAAAGTGGTTTTGCCGATTTGCTCGGCAATGATGGTGTGGTGCTGGATGTGGTGGTTGCCGACAAGGCAGCGCTGTTCGCGCTGCTCGCGGCCCATGCCGAACATGGTTGCGGCGTGCCGGCCAGTTTGTTGCTGGAACGCGTGCGGGAGCGGGAAACGCTGGGCGTCACCGGTTTTGGCCAGGGCGCCGCGATCCCGCATGCGCGGATTCCGGGGCTGGCGGCGGTAACGGCCGTGCTGGCGCGGCTGGCGACCGGTGTGGAATATGGTGCGCTCGATGGCGAACCCGTTGATGTTGCCGTGCTGCTGCTGTCCCCCGAAGGCGCCGGTGCTGACCATCTGAAGGCGCTGGCGCGGATCAGCCGGGCGCTGCGCGATCCGGCCTCGCTGGCGGCGATCCGGGCGGCGAAGGGCGAATCGGCCTTGCGCCATGCCATCGGGGCGGGTGACACGACCAAGCAGCGCGCCGCCTGATGCCGGCATGACGGCGCGGCTGGCCAGCGGCGTCCGCGTTTCGGCACTGCTGCGCCGGGTCAGCGGTGCCGGCGGCTTTGGCGCGGTGCTGGCGCACGGCGATGATACCGCCGGCAGCATCGCCGTAGTGATCCGCGACCGCGGCGAAACCAGCCTGTTCGAACCTGTCCTGGGGGCCGGGGGTGGCTATGACTGGGTGGCAACGGCGGCGGGCGATGCCATCGCTGGCTGGATCGAACGCGCCCGCCGGCGGGACCCGGACCTGTGGGTAATCGAACTGGACATCCCGGACGCCGCACGGTTCGTCGCCGAAACCTTCGGCCAAGGTTGACCATCACCAGTCATATACGGTTCAGGATCCGGCATTGGTTGCACGGCCCTTGGGCGGGCGGTGCGAAGTTGACCGAAGCGGACCGGACCGGGCTTCAGCCCAGCCGCCGATGGCATTCCACCAGCGTTTGGGTGGCATCATCGCGCAGCGGACCCGGACAAGGCCGTGATCGATTGTTGAATGAATGTTTCCTGCGATCTCCCGGATCGGCGCCGCCGTCACCCGCACCATGGGTGTCCGCGCTGTCCAGTTGCTGGCCGTAACCGCCGGCAGCGCCCTGTTGCTGGCGGCCGCTGACAGCCCCCAGCCGATTTCTCCTGATCTTGCCTCTGGCGTTGTTACCGGTGAACCGGCTGCCCAGACCCTTGCCCCCGCCGATGATGGCGCCGCCGCCTATGTGCCGCCCCGTCCCGCCCGCCTCGCCGGGCTGGTTGCCAGCCTTGATGATGTCGAAGCCAGTGTTGCCGCCGACCATCAGCTCGCCTGTCTCGCCAGCGCCGTCTATTTCGAATCGCGCGGTGAACCGCTGGAAGGCCAGCTCGCCGTTGCCCAGGCCATTCTCAACCGGGTCGATTCGGGCCGTTATGCCGCCAGCATCTGCGCTGTCATCCGCCAGCCCGGCCAGTTCACCTTCAACCACAGCCGCGCCCCGCAGGCCGGTGAAGACTGGCGCACCGCCCAGGCCATCGCCGTGATCGCGGCGAATGACCTTTGGAAGGACATGGCACCGCACGCAATGTCGTTCCATGCCAGCTATGTTGCTCCCGGCTGGCACGGCAAGACCCGCGTCACCCAGATCGGTCGGCATATCTTCTATCGCTGATCGGGGCTTGCCGTTCCGCCTCTGTTCCGCATAGACTTGCCGCCATGGGCGTTCAGGGAAGCTGCCACTGCGGCAATGTGCAGATAGAATTGCCCAGCGCGCCGGCGTGGGTGGCCGACTGCAATTGTTCGTTGTGTCGTCGACTCGCCTGGCGTGTGGCCTATTTCCCGCCGGACCAGGTGTGCATTTCAGGCGAGACCATCGCCTATATCTGGGGCGACCGGATGATCGGCATCCATCACTGCCCGGTCTGTGGCTGCGGGACGCACTGGCAGTCCCTGGGCGAAGACTTTGGCAAAATGGGCATCAATGCCCGCTTGCTTGATGATTTCGATGAAAACACCGTCGAGATCCGAAAATTCGACAATGTTGATCCGGCCTGCCGCTAGAACGGCTTTCCCTTGGATATGACCGATACCCCGGCGCTGGTCGCTGCCGATGTGGTGCGCGGTGTGTGCCGGCTGCTGCTGCGCGCCGGGGTGGCACCCATGGCGGAAGTGCCGATCGGTTGCGGCCGGCGGGCCGACATATTGGGGCTGGATGCCCAGGGCCGGCTGACCCTGGTGGAAATCAAGGTGTCGCTGGCCGATCTGCGCGGTGACCATAAATGGCCCGACTATCTGGGCTATTGCGACCGTTTTTTCTGGGCGGTGCCGGCGGGATTTCCGCTGGCGCCGTTCGACACCGACGATTTCCGGCCCGAACGAACCGGGCTGATCGTCGCTGATCGCTTCGATGCCGAAATGCTGCGGCCGGCACCCTGGGTGGCGGTGGCGCCGGCGCGGCGCAAGGCCGAAACATTGCAGTTTGCCCGCCGGGCGGCGGCGCGGCTGGCGGGGCATTGTGACCCGGATTTTCGCGTGGAATGGGGGAATAGACCCTAACCCTGCCCTGCCGAACGCACGACATCGGCATCGCTCAGCACCTGCCAGGCGGCCTGCACGGCGCGGAAGCGGTCGGCGGCGGCGGCGTCATTGCCGGCGACATCGGGATGGCTGGCCTTGGCGGCGCTGCGCCAGGCGGCCTTGATGATGGTCATGTCGGCATCGGGGTCACAGCCCAATACCGCGAGCGCATCCAATTCGGCGCGCGACCGGCTGCCGTCGCCGGGGCCGCCCCATTCCCAGTGCGAGGCGCGGCGATATTTGGTCTGGGCGTCTTCGCTGGCGGCGCGGGCGGCGGCTTCTTCAGGGGTCAGGCCGGCGAAATAATCCCAATTGGCGTTGTATTCAGCGGCATGGGCCTGGCAGAAATACCAGCGTTCCGGGCGGTTGGGGGCCTTGGGCGCCGGGCGGTCCCCGACGTTGCTGCAGCCATGGCGGTCACACAGCCGCACTTCGGCAGCGGCGCTGCCGCTGCCATAGGGGCGCCAGCGCGGGAACCCCCAATCATCATTGCGCCGTGATTTGGTCATGCCGGCATCAGCGCTTCAGGAAACCCGATGCCATCGCCATGATCTCATCGAGCGGATTGCCGTCCTTGTTCTTGTCGATCATCGCCAGCAGGGCACCCGCCGCGCCGCCGGTGCCGGCCGTGCCGGCGGCACCGCCGCCGAACAATCCGCCCAGCAGCCCGCCAATGCCACCCCCCGCCGTGCCGCCGGCCGGCGATGCCACGGTGCCGGTGCCATTGCCCAGCGCGCTTGCTGCCAGGGTTGCCACCATCGGCATCAGCGCCGCCAACTGGCTGACATCGATGCCGGTCTTGGCGGCGACACCCTGGGCCACCGCGGCGCTGGCATCTTCGGAACCAAAGACATGGCCCAGAATGTCTGTCCCATGCGATACGGCCTGGTCGCTGGCCGCTGAGCCGGTAAAGGCGGCAGCCATGCCGGAAAGCTGATCGATCAGGCCGCCGTTGCCGGTTTCGGCCTGTTTGGCCATGCCGCCGGCCAGCGCCGGCACCAGGGCGGCGACGGCGCTGTTGGCCTGATCAGGCGTGATGCCGACACGCGCCGCCATGGCGGCAATCGCATCGGCGCCGCCCATGCGGCCGATCATGTCCATCAATTCCTGCGGCATTCTCAAAACTCTCCATCACCGTTTTTCGACCCTATCCGGCGCATGTGACGAAGGCGAGTCCGCGTTACAGTCGAGATGGAGCCATTGGCTGTTATTGTTTGAGCCGCCATTCTGATCTGACCGTCTATTTTTCAAACGTTTTGATGGCAAAAAAGCCAACCAAAGCTGCGATACCCGATTCCACCAAAAGCTTCACGATATCATGAGCCATGGTTTCGTGAGGAGATTGCAATGTAAAAGCTATAATGTAGAAGGACCAAAGACTCGCAGAACAAAGAAATATCAACACAAAAGCCATGAAAAATATTACCAAACGCTGCTGCCATCGTGCACTTCGTTCCATGCGATCTTTGCTGTCCTGCTCGCGATTCAGCTCGCGCACACGATTTTCGTGCTCAGCAGCTTCTATAAGGTCGGCACGGATTTGTTGGCAATTATATACATAACAAAGCGGTTGACCGGAACAGTTGATTCCGCCAAGTTTTCCTTATGGAAATCCGCAGGTTCCTGCTCAGTCCCAAAACCATCGCCAAGGCTGGCGAATGGAGGTGTGGCGCATCTGATCCAAAAGGGCGGATGCACAAAGGGTCATTCCCGCTGGGTAAGCGTGGTTACATCTTGGGAAACCAATGGCATTGGCGTGTAGATGAATTGAATTGCGGCGGCGTAAAGGGCCGGCTGCTGGTGGCGTTTCGGCTCGACAAAGTGAACTATCAGGCTTGGCTTTCTATTGAGCGTTCACCGGGCATCCACACGGTTGTGGCCAGTCTCGAATATCACGGCGATCATCCGGGCTGGCATCTGCACTCAAAGTGCGCGGAAATTTCCGACTTTGACGCCCAAACCTCCAGACAGCGAAATAAGGGGATTCGCATACCGGCAGTTAGAGCGTATCATCGCGCGCGCGTATACGAGATGGGCCATCAAGAGGCCACAAATCGAGCATATCGCACGTTTCGGATAGGTGTCAGCGAGGGAGGGTTTTTCGAATGAAAGAGCAACTCTGCCGCGCTTTCTGCGACGATTTGACGGTCAACGAATTGCCCATGGGCCTAGCCGTCAGCACTGGATTCACGTTTCCTGATGGCGACAAAATCGGGTTCTACGTCCGCGAAGATTTGACCACCGGCCTGTTTGAAATTCAGGATAGCGGTCTTGTGTATCCCGGCCTCGAAGCCAGCGGTTTGGACTTGAAAAATCAAGGCCGCGCGGATGCCTTTGCAGCTTTGCAGCGTGAATATGGCGTGACCTTGGACGAAGATGATCGCGAGTTTCGGCTTGCGCCGGTTGCCGGCGGCGAGCTGCCCCATGCCGCCATGCGCTTTGTCTCATTCTTGCTTCGCGTCGGCGACCTTCTGCTGTTGAACGAGGATCGTGTAGCAAGCACGTTCCGTGAGGACGTTGCCCGCCGGCTGCGCGAACTCGCTGGCGATCGCATGACCATGACCGAACACACCGAAATTAGTCCAGAATTGTCTGATTTCACACCAGATTTCGTTCTTCAAGCGCCGGGTAGAAGCCCTGTCGGTGTGTTTCTGGGCACTAGCGACGCCAGGGTGTTAGAGGCGCTGTATATGCAGATGCGCGCAGAGCACGAAACCCATACCGCTGTGTCCATTGTTGCGCTGTTAGAGCGCGAAAAGGCAATCAGTGCGAAGGTGCGCCAGCAGGCCAACAACCGTCTTTCTGCCGTCGCAAACTACCGTGGTGACGAAATGGGGGCGCTGGGCCGTATCGTGAAAGAGGCGCTGCCGAGTGTCC
>JANYCM010000174.1 GCA_025360285.1 Sphingomonadales bacterium | reverse complement strand
CTCAGCTATCCGCTCGCAAAGCAGCATTATTTCGCCGGCTTTGCCGCGCGGCCGACGGATTGGGGGCGCATTATGCCGGCCGCCACGGCGGCGCTGGGCCGTGGGCTTGGCGATGTTTTCGTCTGGGCCTGGCCCCAGATTGCGCGTGACGGGCTGACCGCTTTTGAAATCACCGGGGAGGATGATGTGGCAGGCTTTCATGATGTGCTGTTTCCATTGCAGCTTGGCTATGGCGCGGCCGGCGGCCCGGAATTTTCAACCCAGGTGGTCATCACCGGATCGGGCCATGAACAGCGTAACAGCCAATGGAGCGATGCTCGGGTCCATTATGACGCCGGGGTCGGCATCCGCTCCGAGGCCGATCTGGCGACCCTGATTGCCTTTTTCCGGGCGCGGCGCGGCCAGGCGCATGGCTTTCGCTTCAGCGATCCGCTCGATCGCAGCTCGGTTGCGCCTGACGCGCCGGCGACGGCGATCGCCGCCAGCGATCAATGGCTGGGGGTGGGTGATGGCGGCACGACGCGCTTTGCGCTGGTCAAACATTATGGCGATCCGCTTTCGGGCGATGCCGGCGATCGACAGACGCGGCGGATCACCCGGCCGGTGGCGGGCAGCGTGATGGTCGCCATCAATGGGCTGGTGCAAACCCATGGCTGGCGCCTGGCCGAGGCCGGCAATATCGATTTCGACACGGCACCTGTCGCGGGCGCGGTGGTCACCGCCGGATTTGCGTTCGATGTGCCGGTGCGCTTTGCCGCCGATCGCATCGATGCGTCGATCGCCGGCTGGCGGTCGGGCGAATTGCCGTCGGTGCCGCTCGTTGAAATTCGGGAGGATTGATCGCGATGCCAAATCTTGGGCCAAATCTTGGGCCAAATCTGGGGGCGGCGCTTGCCGATGATGTCACCATGCTGGCGCTATGCTGGCGGATCATCCGCACCGATGGCGTGGCGCTGGGTTTTACCACCCATGACCGGCCGCTGGATATTGCCGGCCTGCGCCATGAGAGCGCCCCCGGCATGGCGCCATCGGCCGTCGTCCACGCCAATTCGCTCGATGTCGGGACGATGGATGTGGCCGGCGCGCTGTCCGCCGATGCCATCACCGCACATGACCTGGCCATCGGCCGTTATGACGGTGCGGCGGTCGCGCTGTTCATGGTTGATTGGCGCAATCCCGATGGCGGCGCGCAAATGCTGGCGCATGGCCGGCTGGGCAGTGTCGAGGCCGGCAGCGGCGCTGATTCCGGCTTTACCGCCAGTCTTTTGGGCCCGACGGCGGCGCTGTCGGCAACGGCGGTGGAAAGCTATTCGCCCGAATGCCGCGCCGAGCTGGGCGACCAGCGCTGCCGGGTTGATGTGCGCGGTCGCCGCCGTCTCGGCGCCGTGACCGGCATCAGCGCCAATAGCCTGACCATTTCGGGCGTCGCGGCTGGTAATGCCGATGATTTTGTCGAAGGCCGCCTGCGCGTGCGCGGCGGTGCCGCCGCCGGGGTCGATCGCCGGATCATCGGCAGTGACGATGACGCGCTGTTGATCGATGAACCGCTGCCGGTTGCGATCGGCGACCCGGTCGAACTGCGCGAAGGCTGCGACAAGCGCTTTGTCACCTGCCAGGCTCGCTTCGCCAATGGCCGCAATTTTCGCGGCGAACCGCATGTGCCGGGCAGCGATGTGCTGACTCGCTTTGGCGGGCTTTGAGGCTTCCGGAGAGCCGGTTCAACCAACGGCTGCGCCCCATCATGAAAGGAAATCGCCGATGACGGACGCTCCTCTGATGGCGGCGACTGTTGTTGCCGCCGCGCGATGCTGCATTGGCGCGCCGTTTCGGCCGCAGGGACGCAGCATTGCCCTGGGGCTGGATTGCGTCGGGCTGGCGCTGATCGCCTTTGACGCTGGCGCCCGGTCACTGCCACCCGTGCCGGCCTATGCGCTGGCCGGCGACAATAGCGACATGGCCGCCAGGCTGGATGATTTCGGCTTGCGGCGCGTGCCGGTGGCGGCGCCCGGCGACCTGCTGGTGCTGGCACCGGCCGCGCCGCAGCGCCACCTTGCCATCGTGACGCCGGCGGGGGTTGTCCATGCCCATGCCGGGCTGGGCCGCGTTGTCGAAGGGCCGATCGATCCGGCCTGGGTGGTCGAGGCGATCTGGCGGCTGGCGGGGGGGCAATAGGCGATGGCAACCTTGATCCTGGGAACGGTTGGAAGGATTTTTGGCGGGCCGATCGGCGGCCTGATTGGCACGGCGGTGGGCGGCATTGTCGATCAGGGGCTGTTCGGCGGTGGTGCGGGGCGTGAGGTCGGCCGGATCAGCAATCTGGCGGTGCAGAGTGCCGCCTATGGTGAACCGCTGCCGATCATTATCGGCCGGATGCGCGCTGCCGGCAATCTGATCTGGACGAGCGGCATCAAGGAAAGCAGCACGCGCAGTGGTGGCGGCAAGCGCGGCGGGACGGCGACGACGACCTACAGCTATGCCGCCAGCTTTGCCGTCGGGCTGGCGGCCCGGGCTATCGCGGGGGTTGGCCGCATCTGGGCCGATGGCAAGCTGATCCGCGGCAGCGACGGGGTGTTCCTGACACCGATCGTGATGCGGCTGCATGGGGGCGATGAGGGGCAGGCGGTCGATCCATTGATTGCGGCGGCCGAAGGCGCGGACGGGACGCCGGCCTATAATGGCCTGGCCTATGCGGTGTTCGAGGACTTGCCGCTCGCGGATTATGGCAACCGCATCCCCAATCTGAATTTCGAAATCATCGCCGATGCCGGTGACGCGATTGATGCCGGGCTGGCCGTCCGCGCCGTGGCGGCAGCGGCGGACCGGGTCGGCCTTGCCACCATCGGCGATTTTCCGGCCCTTGCCGGCTTTGTCGCGGGGCGTAGCGGCAGTGTCAGCGATGCGATTGCGCCGCTACTGGCGATTATCGGGGCGAGTGTCGAAACGACCGATGGACTGGTCATTCGCGGCGGCGACGGGGCGGTTGCCACCGTGCCGGCGGCGGATTGTGATGCCGCCGGGGTGGCCGAGACGCGCGTCAAGGCACGGCGCAAGCGCAGCGGGCCGGATTTGCAGGCCGCGGCGATGGAAATCGGCTTTTACGACACCAGCCGGGATTTTCAGGCCGGCCTGCAACGGGTGCGTCGTCGCAGCGCCGGCCCTGTTGACCAGAAAGCGGTGTCAGCCGCGATGGCACCGTCCCAGGCCAAGGCGCTCGCCGCCCGGCTTCTGGCGCGGGGCGAGGCGGGGCGATCGACGATGACCTTGCGGCTGCCGTGGCGGCATGTCGGCGTTGGGCCGGGGGGCCTGGTCAGCATCGCCGGTGAGAGCGACGTCTGGCAGGTGCGCGAGGCGCGTTTTGAAGGCTTTGTCGTCAATCTGGACCTGGTGCGTTTCACTGGCACGGCGCCGGCGGTTGCTGCCAGCGATGGTGGCCGGGTGCTGGCCTTTGACGACAGCGCGGCCGGGCCGACGATGCTGCAACTGCTCGATCTGCCGCCGCTGCCGGGCGACCTGCCCGATCGGCCGCGGCTGTGGGTGGCGGCGGCGGGCGCGGCGGGGGGGTGGCGGCGCGCCGGGATCGCCATCAGCCAGGACGATGGCACCAGCTATGCGCCGCTGGGCAGCATCGAAGGCGGCACTGTGCTGGGCCAGGCGCTGACGGCCTTGCCGCCGGGATCGGGCGCGGGTTGGGATCGTTTTGCGTCGGTCGATGTCGAATTGGTGAGCGCGGCGATGTGGCTTGAGGGACGTCCCGAAGCGTCTGTGCTCGCCGGCAGCAACATGGCGCTGATTGGTGACGAGATTGTGCAATTTGCCGTTGCAGAAGCGATCGGGCCGCAGCGCTTTCGGTTGTCGAAGCTGCTGCGCGGCCAGCGCGGCACCGAGGCGGCCATTTTCGGTCATGGGAGCAGGGAGCGATTTGTGCTGCTCGACGCGCCGGCGATGCTGGCCTTTGACCCGGCGCTGGAGATGATCGGACGGACGGCGCGGGCGCGGGCGTTTGGCAGCGGTGACGCCGCGACGCCGGCGGTATCGGCGGCGGTGACCGGCCGGGCGTTGCGGCCGCTGGCACCCGTACATCTGCGAATCGATCGTGAGGGCGATGACCTTGCCGCCCGCTGGGTTCGGCGCAGCCGGGCGGGTTTTGGCTGGACGGATTTTGTCGATGCGCCGCTGGGTGAAGCAAGCGAGGCGTATCGCGTGACAGTGGTCCTCGATGGCCGGATGGTGCGGACGATCAGCACCGCTGCGCCGCAATTTGCCTATCCGCTGGCGGACCGTCTGGCCGATGGCGGCGGCGCAGAGGTGGCGATTGGTGTTGCCCAGACCAGCGCGGCGGTCGGGCCTGGCGAATCGACATGGGTGACGATCCGGCTTGCGTGAATTGAGGAGATGATGATGCCTGAGACGATGAACACAAGCTCGCGCCATGGCCTGCCGCTGCTGGCATCGGGCCAGGCACAGAAGGAAGTGACGCATAATGAGGCGGTGCTGGCGATCGACCGGCTGTTGCAGCTGGCGGTGACGAGTCGCGGCGTCAGCACGCCGCCGGCCGCACCGGTGGCGGGCGAGGCCTATATCGTACCCGTTGTGGCGGCCGGCGCCTGGGCTGATCGTGCCTCGGCGATTGCGACTTTTGATGGATTTGGCTGGACATTCACGGTCCCGGTGCGCGGTTGTCTGGCCTGGATCGGCGATGAAGGCGTGTTTTCGGTGTTTGACGGCTATTGGTCGGACGATGGCTGGGCGGTTTCGGCGTTGCGGATTGGCGCGCGGCGCGTGCTCGGCGCGGCGCCGGTTGCTGTCGCCGCGCCGGCCGGCGGTACGGTGGCCGACACCGAAGCGCGGGCTGTCATGGTTGCTTTGTTGGCGGCGCTGCGGGATCAGGGCGTCATTCTTTAACGGCCAAGCAGTTGGTTCCGCGCTTATTCCCCCCGCAACTGTTGCCATCGTGCAACATACATCTCTATTCGCTGCTTGCGCCGGTCCGATAGGCTGGGTTAGAGCGTTACAGCAGTTCGACATTAGAGTTGGAGTTGAAAGGGGATGACAATGCGCAAAATTGTTGCCGCGTTAGCGCTCGCTACCACAGCGCTCGCAGGACCGGCCTTGGCCAAAGACAAGGCTTGGTACATCGGCGTTGAAGCCGGTCCCAACCTGGCCGAAAACGAACTGTTCGATATCACCAACGCCGCTGGTACTGCGACGGTGAAGAAGGGCCTGCGCGCCCGTTATGAAATCGGTTACGACGTCGGTGGCAACATCGGTTACGATTTCGGGGCGTTCCGCGCCGAATTCGAAGTGGGTTACAAGGACAATAACCTTGACACCATCACGGCCGAACAAGCCGTGCCGGCGATCCGCCTGTTCAACACGACCGGCTCCCCCACCCAGGGCACGGTTTTCCAGCTCGCCGATGGTAATGCCCGCGTTTTGTCGTTCATGGCTAATGGCATGTTCGACTTCGGCGGTAAGGACGGCGATGTTGGCGGCTTCATCGGCGGTGGTGCCGGTATCGCGCGCGTCCAGCATTCCCAGCTTCAGGTGCAAAAGTTCGGTCAGGCTTTCCTGAACGACAGCGACACCGGTTTCGCCTGGCAGTTCCTGGCCGGCGTTTACAAGCCGATCACCAAGCATGTTGATGTCGGCGTGAAGTATCGCTTCTTTAACGTACCGAGCGTTGATACCTTCACAACCAACGGTCTCGCCACCTCGACGAAGTATCGCAGCCACAGCATCCTGTTGACGCTTTCGTACAACTTCTTCGAAGATGCGCCGCCGCCGCCG
>JANYCM010000172.1 GCA_025360285.1 Sphingomonadales bacterium | reverse complement strand
GCATGAATATCAGGGCGGCACCGCCTCGGTTAGCAACCTCGGCATGTACGGTATCAAGCAATTTGACGCGGTGATCAACCCGCCGCAGGGGATGATTCTGGCGGTCGGGGCGGGCGAGAAGCGGCCGTTCGTGGTCGATGATGCGCTGGCGATCGCCACGGTGATGACGGTGACGGGGAGCTTCGACCACCGCGCGATCGATGGCGCCGATGGGGCGGAACTGATGGCGGCGTTCAAGGCGTTGGTGGAGAGTCCGCTGGGGTTGGTGGCGTGACTATTCCCTCTCCCCTTGAGGGAGAGGGCGACTCGCGCCTCTTGGCGCGAGCGGGGAGAGGGGTTCCTTCCTATACCCCTTCGGCACTGAACCGCGCCAAGTCCCTTCGCCAGGAAATGACGGAAGCAGAAGCGAGGCTATGGCGCATTCTGCGGGCCAAACGGCTGGAAGCCTACAAGTTTCGTCGCCAACAGCCGATCGGCCCCTTTATCGCCGACTTCGTTTGCCAGTCGGCCAGCCTGATTGTCGAGGCGGACGAATCGCAGCACGCCGAAAGCGAAGCCGAAGCGCGCCGGACGGCGTGGCTGGAAGCGCGCGGCTATCAGGTGCTGCGCTTCTGGCAGGTGCTGCGCTTCTGGAATGGCGATATGCTGAAGCGTCCCGGCGATATTGCGGCGCATATCTATGCCGTGTTGACAGACCCCTCTCCCCGCTCGCGCAAGGGCGCGAGTCGCCCTCTCCCTCAAGGGGAGAGGGAAGAAAGTGGCGCACTATATGACCACTGACTCCTTCGACCTCGTCATCCTCGGCTCCGGCCCTGGCGGTTATGTCGCCGCCATCCGCGCCGCGCAGCTTGGCCTGTCCGTTGCCATCATCGAACGCGAACGCCTCGGCGGCATCTGCCTCAATTGGGGCTGCATCCCGACAAAGGCGCTGCTGCGCACGTCGGAAATCTACCATTACATGCAGCACGCCGATGCCTATGGCCTGTCGGCGACCGGCATCTCGTTCGACCTGGCCAAGGTGACCGAGCGCAGCCGCAAGGTGGCAGGGCAGCTCAACGCCGGCGTCAAATCCTTGATGAAGAAGCACAGGATCACCGTTGTCGAAGGCGAAGGCCGGTTGACCGCGGCGACCGAAATCACTGTCAGGACCGGCGCCGGGGACCGGGTGCTGAGCGCGAAGAATGTCATCGTCGCCACGGGTGCCCGCGCCCGCGATCTGCCGGGCGTTCCCGCCGATGGCCTGCGCCTCTGGACCTATCGCCACGCCATGGTGCCGCCCGAAATGCCGACGAAATTGCTGGTCATCGGTTCGGGCGCCATCGGCGTCGAATTCGCCAGTTTCTACAATGACATGGGCGCCGAGGTGACTGTCGTTGAAATGCTCGATCGGGTGTTGCCGGTCGAGGATGATGAGGTCAGCGCCTTCATGGCCAAGACGCTGGCCAAGCAGGGCATGCGCATCCTGACGGGTGCCAAGGTGTCGGACGTGACCCCTGGCCCCGGCGATGTGAAGGCGACGATCACCACGGCGGACGGCAAGGCGACGACCGAAAGCTTCAGCCATGTCATTGTCGCCATCGGCATCGTGCCCAACACCGAAAACATTGGCCTGGAGACGCTGGGGGTTGAAACCAATCGCGGTCACATTGTCGTCAACGGTTATGGCCAGACCAATGTCCCCGGCCTGCACGCCATCGGCGATGTCACCGGCCCGCCGTGGCTGGCACACAAGGCCAGCCATGAGGGGATTGTGTGCGTCGAGAACATCGCCGGCCACAATCCGCATGAATTCACGACCTGGAACATCCCCGGCTGCACCTATTCGCGCCCGCAGGTGGCCAGCGTCGGGCTGACCGAGGCCAAGGCGAAAGCTGCGGGGCACTCGGTCAAGGTCGGCAAATTTCCCTTCATCGGCAATGGCAAGGCAATCGCGCTGGGCGAGGCGGAAGGCTTCATCAAGACGGTGTTCGATGCCGCCACCGGTGAATTGCTCGGCGCCCATATGGTCGGGGCGGAGGTCACCGAATTGATCCAGGGCTATGTCATCGCCCGCCAGTTGGAAACCACCGAAGCCGAACTGATGGAAACAGTGTTCGCCCATCCAACGCTGTCGGAAATGATGCACGAAAGTGTGCTGGGTGCGTACGGTCGCGCTCTGCATTTCTAGCCTCACGCTGGCTGGTGCTGCGGCGGCGCAAAGCCTGCCGCTCCCCAAGCCGTCGCTGAGCGCGCTGTGCCCCAAGGCGCGGCCTGGCGAGATCGTCGTTTGTGCCGACCCCGACCCGCCCAAATCCCCTTACCGCCTGCCGCTGCCGGTGGAGCGGGACCCGGGCGACCCGCGCAACGTCAGTGTGTCGCGCGAACGCAACGCCTTGTTCGATTATGATGCCGGCGGGATCGGTTCCTGCTCCACATCCGGCGCCGGCGGCTCCTCGGGCTGCGGCTTTCAGCGCCACAAGCGCTGGGTGGAACAGCGCGCCAACGCGCGTGATCCGCGCGGCCAGGTTTTCAATGATCCCAAGCCGTGACGGCTGCTTCTACGCCAGCGCCACCGCTTCAAACCGGCCACTGATCGGATCGAGCACGCGCAGTGTGCCATCGGCAATGCCAAAATGCGCGCCGCGCAAGGTCAGCGCGCCGGCGGCCTCCCGCGCGGCGACAAAAGGAAAGCTGCGCAGATTATCGAGGCTGAGCCGGATCGCCGACAATTCGAGCAATTCCTGGGCGTCAATATCGGGGTGGACGGCGGCGGTGGACAGCGCCGCGTCGCGGGCCGGTTCAATCATGTCCATCCAGTGATCGATGAAGGCACCTTCGCCGAACTTGGCACCATCGAACTTGCCGGTCAGCGAGGCAGTGATGCCGCCGCACTGGGCATGGCCAAGGACGATCAGGTCGGTGACATGCAATTGGGTGACGGCGAATTCGATGGCAGCCGAGGCGCCATGATAGCCGCCGTCGGTTTCATAGGGCGGCACCAGATTGGCGACATTGCGGACGACGAACAATTCGCCGGGTCCACTGTCGAACACTCGTGTCGGATCGACGCGGCTGTCCGAACAGGCGATGACCATGGTGCGGGGGCTTTGGCCGGTCGTGGCGAGGGCATCATAGCGCTGACGCTGTTCGACATAGGCCCCGGCGCGGAAGCGGCGATAGCCGTCGATGAGCGCGTCGAAATCGGCCATGCCCTGCTGTCCCGCGTCATAATTGCTTGTTGGCGATAGGGGGCGTGCTGGCGGCTGGCAAGTCGCCCCCGGAATCGCTATCTGGGCGCCATGACTGATCTTGCCCCCTTGCGTGCCCGCAAACCCGATTGGCTGCGGGTGCGGGCGCCGACATCGACGGCCTTTGCCGAAACCAGGGCGCTGATGCGGCGATTGAACCTCAACACCGTTTGCGAGGAGGCGGCGTGCCCCAATATCGGCGAATGCTGGAGCCAGAAGCATGCGACGGTGATGATCCTGGGCGATACCTGCACCCGTGCCTGTGCCTTTTGCAACGTCAAGACCGGGATGCCCGGCCCGGTTGACCTGCTGGAGCCGGCGCATGTCGCCGAAGCCGCCGGCGCGCTGGGCCTCGAACATATCGTCATCACCTCGGTCGATCGCGATGATCTGCCCGATGGCGGGGCGCGGCAGTTCGTCCGGGTGATCGAGGAACTGCGCAAGCACGCGCCGAAAACCACGATCGAGATCCTGACCCCGGATTTCCGCAACAAGGCCAAGACGGCGGTGGAAATGATCGTGGCGGCCGGCCCCGATGTGTACAACCATAATCTGGAAACCGTGCCGCGGCTTTATCCCACGATCCGGCCGGGCGCGCGCTATTATCACTCGTTGCGGCTGCTCGATCAGGTCAAATCTTTGAATGACCAGGTCTTTACCAAATCGGGGGTGATGGTCGGGCTGGGTGAAACCGCGCAGGAACTGCATCAGGTCTGGGATGACATGCGCTCGGCCGGCGTCGATTTCCTAACCGTCGGTCAATATCTGCAACCCACCCCCAGGCACGCCAAGGTCATCGAATTCGTGCCGCCGGCCAGCTTTGCCGCCTATGCGGCAGTGGCGCGGTCCAAGGGCTTCCTGCAGGTCGCCGCCTCGCCGCTGACCCGGTCCTCCTATCATGCCGGCCAGGATTTTGCTGAAATGCAGGCCAAGCGCCGGGCCAGAGCCGGCTGACATGCCGCGCCACGCCGAAACGCGTTTTCTGCCCTATACACCGGAGCAGATGTTCGATCTGGTCGCCGATGTCGGCCGCTATGCCGAATTCCTGCCTTGGGTGCAGGCAATGCGCATTCGCAGCGATGATGGCGTTGTGGTGGTTGCCGATATGGTCGTTGGCTTCAAGATGGTCCGCGAACGCTTTACCAGCCGGGTGACCCTGGCACGGGCGACCGATGTCCATGTCGATTACATCGATGGTCCGCTCAAATATCTGAAGAATGACTGGCATTTCCGCACGGTGCCCGGCGGCTGCGAGATTGATTTTTCGGTTGATTTCGAATTTCGCAACAAGATGTTCGAACGGCTGGCCGGCATGTTCTTCAGCGAAGCCTTCAAGCGCATGGTCGGCGCCTTTGAAACCCGCGCCGCCGCTGTCTACGGCGCGGCAGCCCCGGCCGGCATCAGCAGCGCCAGCGCCACC
>JANYCM010000126.1 GCA_025360285.1 Sphingomonadales bacterium | reverse complement strand
AGCGCGATGGGGCCGTGCTTCAATTCGCCGGCGGCATAGCCTTCGGCGTGGATATAGCTGATTTCCTTCAGCTTCAGTGCGCCTTCCAGCGCCATCGGATAATCGGGGCCGCGGCCGATATAGAGAATGTCGCGCGCCTTCGACAGCGGCAGCGCGAGGGCGTGGATCTGATCCTCCAGTTGCAGCGCGGCGTTCATCGCGGCGGGGACTTCGGTGAGAAGGTGGACCAGCCGCGCCTCGGTGGCGGCATCGATGCGGCCCTTCGCCTTGCCGAGCGCGATGGCAAAGGCTGCCAGTACCGCAAGCTGGCAGGTGAAGGCCTTGGTGCTGGCGACGCCGATTTCGGGGCCGGCATGGGTGGGCAACAGCAGATCGGCCTCCCGCGCCATCGTTGAGGAGGCGACATTGACGACGGCGGCGATGAACTGCCCGCCGGCCTTGGCGTGGCGCAGCGCCGCCAGCGTGTCGGCGGTCTCCCCCGATTGCGAGATGAACAGCGCCAGGCCGCCGGGTTCATAGACGGGATCACGATAACGGAATTCGCTGGCGTTCTCGATCTGGACGGGGATGCGCGCCAGTTCCTCCAGCCAGTAGGTGGCGACCTGGCCGGCGAGCAGCGCCGTGCCGCAGGCGACGATCTGGATGCGCTTCACATCGGCAAGGTCAAAGGGCAAAGCCGGCAGCGAGACTGTTTCGGCGAGCGGGTCGAGATAGGCGCCGAGGGTTTGCGCGACGACGATCGGCTGTTCATGGATTTCCTTCTCCATGTAATGCCGGTGGTTGCCCTTTTCGATCACCGCCGCCGAGGCCGATGAGATGATCACCGGGCGCTCCACCGGGGCGTCATGGCGGTCGAAGATCTGCGCGCCGCTGCGCGACAGCCGGACCCAATCGCCTTCTTCGAGATAGGTGATGCGGTTGGTGAAGGGGGCGAGGCCGAGAGCATCGGAACCCAGGAACATCTCCCCGTCACCATGGCCGAGGACCAGCGGCGACCCCTGGCGGGCACCATATATGACATCGGGGTGCTGACGGAACAGGATCGCAAAGCTGAAGGCGCCGTGCAGCCGGCGCAGCACGCGCGCCACGGCTTCATCGGGGGTGGCGCCGGCATCGAGCGCCATGGTCAGAAGGTGCGCCACCACCTCGCTGTCGGTCTGCGATTCAAGCTGGCGGCCGGCGGCGAGGACTTCGGCGCGCAGCGGCTTGAAATTCTCGATGATGCCATTGTGGACCAGCGCGACGGCCTCGGTGGCATGGGGATGGGCATTGCCGGTGGTCGGCGCGCCATGCGTCGCCCAGCGGGTATGGGCGATGCCGCTGCTGCCGGGCAGCGGATCGGCGGCGAGGACGCGCACCAGATTGTCGAGCTTGCCTTCCGCGCGGCGGCGATCGAGCCGGCCATCATGGATGGTGGCGATGCCGGCCGAATCATAGCCGCGATACTCCATGCGGCGCAGGCCATCGATCAGCCGGTCGGCGACGGGGGTGGGGGACAGGATGCCGATGATGCCGCACATGGGATGGGTCTTTCGTCGTCGCTTCCGGCTTGGGAGGCGGTTATCTGGCTTTTTTGGCGAGCGCGGCTGAACGAAACCTTACCGCCCAGCCGGGCTTTTGCTGTTGCGGCGGCCGCACCAATGCCAGGGCATCGGCAGCGACATTGGCGGTGATCGTGCTGCCGGCGCCGACAATCGCGCCATCGCCAATGCTGACCGGTGCCACCAGCGCGCTGTTCGATCCGATGAAGGCACCGGCGCCGATCACCGTCTGATATTTGAAGAAGCCGTCGTAATTGCAGGTGATGGTGCCGGCGCCGATATTGGCCTTGGCCCCCACCATGGCATCGCCGATGTAGCTGAGGTGGTTGGCCTTGGCGCCGGCATCGAACACCGCCTTTTTGGTCTCGACGAAATTGCCGATCTTGACGCCCGGTCCCAGCACCGTGCCGGGGCGCAGGCGCGCGAACGGCCCGATATCGCAGGCCTCGGCGATCATAGCGCCTTCGATATGGCTATGGGCGCGGATCACCGTGCCGCTGGCGATGCTGACGCCGGGGCCAAACACGACGAACGGCTCGATCGTCACATCGCGGGCGATCACCGTGTCATGGGCGAAGAACACGCTTGCCGGATCGGTCAGCGTCACGCCATCGGCCATGGCGGCGGCCCGCCGCTGCGCCTGCCAGCGTGCCTCCATCGCCGCCAGTTCACCGCGGCTGTTGACCCCGGCGACTTCATCGGCCCCGGTTTCGATGACCAGCGCCCGCCGGCCATCGGCGATCAGCAGTCCGATGATGTCCGGCAGATAATATTCCCCTGCGGCATTGTCATTGGTCACCCGCGCCAGCAGCGGCCACAGATCGGCGGCGCGCACCGCCATCAGCCCGGAATTGCAGAGCGTGACGGCGCGTTCGGCGGCGCTGGCATCCTTGAATTCGACCATTTTTTCGATGACGCCGCCGTCTGCAATGATGCGGCCATAGGCGGCTGGGTCGGCGGGGCGGAAGCCCAGCACGACCGCCGCTACATCCCCCGTCAGCGCCTCACGCAGCCGCGCCATGGTGGCGGTTTCCACCAGCGGCACATCGCCATAAAGAATGAGAACATCGCCCTCAAAGCCGGCCAGCGCCGTCTCGGCCTGCTGCACGGCATGGCCGGTGCCATGCTGGGGTGATTGCACGGCGCTGCTGGCGCCGCGCGGCACTACCACGGCTTCGACCTGTTCGCGCGCCGACCCGGTGACGACGACAACGCGCTGCGGCGAAAGCGCCGCCAGGCTGTCCAATAAATGCAACACCATGGGTTTAGCAGCGATGGGATGCAGAACCTTGTGCAACCCGGATTTCATGCGCGTGCCCTGGCCGGCGGCGAGGATGATGGCGGCGAGCGGGCGGTGCATGGTCACGGCCATCGCCCTGCCATATCGGCCTTGCCTTGGGAAGCACCGGCAACGCATGGAGGGGCGATGGACAGCATGCCCGCCACCGTGGTTTTCGATCTTGACGGCACGCTCGTCGATAGCGCGCCGGATCTGTGCGCGGCGCTCAACCATGCGCTGGGCGTCATGGGCCGGCCAGGGGTGCCGATGGACGATGTCCGCCACATGGTCGGGCACGGCGCGCGCAAATTGCTGGAACGCGGCCTGGCGGCGAGCGGCGAGGCAACGCCGGGGCTGGTCGAAGCCGGCATAGCGCCCTTCATTTCCTATTATTCGGCGCATATCGCCGATGGCTCGCGGCCGTTTGCCGGGGTGGAAGCCGCGCTCGATGCGCTGGCGGCCGCCGGCTGTGCGCTGGCGATCTGCACCAACAAGCCGGTCGGGCTTGCCACATCCCTGGTCGCGGCGCTCGGCTGGCAGGGCCGCTTTGCCGCCGTGCTGGGCTTTGATTCGGTGCCCCGCCCCAAGCCTGATCCGGGGCATTTATTCGCCACCATCGCTGCCGCCGGCGGGGAAGCGGCGACCAGCATCTTTGTCGGCGATTCGATCACCGACACGCTGACGGCGCAGGCGGCGGCGATTCCGGTGGTGGCGGTCAGTTTCGGTTTTTCGGACCGGCCGGTGGCGGCGCTCGGTGCCGATGCGGTGATCGACCATTATGATGATCTGCTGCCGGCGCTGGCGCGCTTGCAGGCGGCACGGCGGCCATGAGCGGCAGCGCGATCATCCAATTGCTGGTGCTGACGGCGCCGGCCCTGCTGGTCGGGGTGCTGATCGGGCGCCGGTCGCGCGATGTGCCTTTGGCCTTGCCGCCGCTGCCGCCGCCGGCACCGCCGGTGCCGGCTGACCGGATCAGCGTCGAAGCCCTGGCCGATCCGGCGCTGATCGTCGATGGCGCCGTCGCGGTTGCCGCCAATGCCGAGGCGCGGCGGTTGTTCGGCGAACGCGTTGCCGGCGGGGATCTGCGCATGACGGTGCGCCATCCGGTGGTGCTTGATGCGCTGGCCGAGGCTAAGGCGCTGGGCATGACGGTGGAGCGCGAAGTCACCGGCATCGGCAGCGGCAACAGCGCCTGGCGGCTGCGCGCCGTCGATGCCGGCAATGGCCGCACCCTGCTGATCTTTGACGATATCACCCAGACCCGGATCACCGAGCGGATGCGGGTCGATTTCGTCGCCAATGCCAGCCATGAACTGCGCACGCCGCTGGCGACGCTGTCGGGCTTCATCGAGACATTGCAGGGGCCGGCGGCCGAGGATGAACCGGCGCGGCGGCGGTTCCTCGACATCATGGCGCATGAAGCCGGGCGCATGTCGCGGTTGATCGACGATCTGTTGTCGCTGTCACGGATCGAACTCGACAAGCATGTGCGGCCGTCAGCGGTGCTGCAATTGCAGGGGGTCATCGCCGATGTCGGCAAGACGCTGGCGATGCGGCTGGATGCCGATGAACGCGTGCTGGTCATCGATGAAGCGCCGGTTCTGCCCGCCGTGATCGGCGACCGCGACCAGATCTTGCAGGTGCTGCACAATCTGATTTCCAACGCGCTGAAATATGGTCATTCGGGCACGCCGATCACCGTCACCGCCGTGCCGGTGCCGGGCATCGGCAACCAGCCGGCAATGGTGCGCCTGACGGTCAGCGATGTCAGCGAAGGCATTGCCCAGGAACATCTGCCGCGGCTGACCGAGCGTTTCTATCGCATCGATTCGCAGCGGTCCCGCCGCATGGGCGGCACCGGCCTGGGGTTGGCGATCGTCAAGCATATCGTCGAGCGGCATCGCGGCCGGCTGGAGATCGAAAGCCGGCCGGGGGAAGGGACGCGGGTGTCGTTTACACTGCCGCAGGTTGCGGCGGTGGCGGTTTAGAGCCGATTGTAGTTTAGATGCCTTCTCCCTCCCCGTAAGGGGGAGGGAGTTGGATTGGCTTGACGGCATTCGAAGTCAGTCGCCGGGCCCGCCCGCGCGTATTGTCATTTAACTGTAGCAAAAATGTCATCATTGCCACATCTGACAAGGGTAGCGCTTTGGTGATGGTTGGTATGTCGATCTCGTGTGAGATGCTGTTCCGGTCCGTCCAGTCGGACCGGGCTTTTGCCATGGCGCTGCCTTGCCCTGCGAGAAAGCCCTGCCATGGTTGAAATCACTGCCCATACCGTCAAGGCCTTTGACGACGATATTGCCCAGTTGCGATCGGTGATCAGCCAGATGGGTGGGCTGTGCGAAGTGCAGATCGCCGGCGCTGTCGATGCGCTGGTCAGCCGCAATATCGAGGCGGCGTTGCAGGTTGTCGCCAATGACAAGCGCATCGACGCGCTGGAGGCCGAGGCCGAGGCGCTGGCGGTGCGCATCATCGCGCTGCGGGCGCCGCTGGCCAGCGATCTGCGCGAGATTGTCGCGGCGTTGAAGATCGCCGGCGTGCTGGAACGCATCGGCGATTATGCCAAGAATATCGCCAAGCGCGCCTCGGCCCTGGCCCAGGCGCCGCCGATCGAACCCGTCGTCATCGTGCCGGAAATGGCGCGGGTCGTCATCGGCATGATCAAGGATGTCATGGACGCCTTTGTCGATCGTGACGAGGCGCTGGCGCGGGCGGTGTGCGAACGCGATCGCGGCGTCGATGATTTCTACAACAGCCTGTTCCGATCGCTGCTGACCTTCATGATGGAAAACCCGCAATATATCACGCCTTCGACGCATCTGCTGTTCGTTGCCAAGAATCTGGAACGCATCGGTGACCATGCCACCAGCGTTGGCGAGATGGTGCATTTCGCGGTGACCGGCGAACACATCATCGACCGGCCGAAAAGCGATGACACCGCCACCTTCACCCAGCCGCTGGACGATAATGGGAGCGAATAGCCGATGAGACCGCGTATCCTGCTGGTGGAAGACGATCCCAATCTGGTCGAGCTGGTCAGCTATAACCTCGACAAGGAAGGCTTTGATGTCATCCGCACCGGCGATGGCGAGGAAGCCCTGGTACTGGCCCAGGAGGAAAAGCCCGATCTGGTCATCCTCGACTGGATGATCGCCAATCTGTCGGGCATCGAGGTCTGCCGCCGCCTGCGCCGCGCCGCGCTGACCGCCAATCTGCCGATCGTCATGCTGACGGCGCGTGCCGAGGAGGCCGATCGCATCCGCGGGCTGGAAACCGGCGCCGATGATTATATCACCAAGCCGTTTTCCCCGCGCGAACTCGTCGCCCGCGTGCGCGCCGTGCTGCGCCGCCTGCGCCCGGCGCTGTCGGGCGGCAATCTCGATTATGCCGGCATCACCATGGATACCGCGGCCCATAAGGTCAGCCGCGATGGCCGCAATGTGCAACTGGGGCCGACGGAATTTCGCCTGCTGCGGCATTTCCTGGAACACCCCGGCCGGGTGTTCAGCCGCGAACAATTGCTCGATGCCGTCTGGGGCCGCGATGTCTATGTCGAACAGCGGACGGTCGATGTGCATATCCGCCGGCTGCGCAAGGCGGTGAATACCGGGGCCGGGGGGATTGATGATCTGCCCGATGTGATCCGCACGGTGCGTTCCGCCGGCTATGCGCTGGACATGGAATTGGTGCCGGTCAGGGCGTGAGCGCGGGCTGAGATGCGGCTAACAGGGCATTGATTTAGTGCATTTGACTTGACCCGCCTGCGGATACGCAGGCGGTGCCATCCAAGAGGGCGTGTTTGGAACTGGTCCAGTGGCGTTATTCACCTGTCGTGCCTGTGGCAGCAACCTCGGCAATGGCGCTCTTTGTGGTAAAGTTTGAGGAGTAGTGTGTGCCATGTTCATCGCTGGGGCGGGATATGAGGGCTTGAAGGTTTGAGGAGGAGGCGATGATTTCCCGACGGTTGAAAATGACAGTAGCGCCGCCATGCAGATCAGCA
>JANYCM010000120.1 GCA_025360285.1 Sphingomonadales bacterium | reverse complement strand
ACTGGCCGGCTCGACCAGTTGCTTGGCAATGATTCCAACAGCAGCGATACCCCGCTCGATGTCGATTACACCGGCGAGGCCTTTCACCATGACAGCGGCAGCGACAGCGCCGATTGGGGTGCCACCGCCGCCGCGCCTGGCGAGGATACCGATTTCGAAGCCTTTGCCGCCGCCGATATCTCGCTCGCCGAAATGCTCGGCAATCAGGCCAGCGCTGCCTTTGCCGGGGTAGGGCTGATCATCGCCCGCCACATCATCGATCTGATCGACGAAGCCGGCTATCTGACGGAAAGCGTTGATTCCATTGCCGACCGGCTGGGCACCAGCGAAGCCGATGTCGAGGCGGTGCTCGCCATCATCCAGAAGTTTGAACCGACCGGGGTGGCGGCGCGCAATCTTGCCGAATGCATTGCCCTACAGGCGCGCGAGGCCGATCGCTATGATCCGGCGATGGCAGCACTGATCGATCATCTCGACATGGTGGCGCGCGGCGACATCGCCGGGTTGATGCGGCTGTGCGGTGTCGATCGCGAGGACGTGGCGGACATGATCCGCGAACTGCGCCGCTATGATCCCAAGCCTGGCTTGCGTTTTGGCGGCGAACGCGCGCCGCCGGTGGTCGCCGATGTGTTCGTGACGCAGGGCAGCGATGGCGAATGGCATATCGAGCTCAACCAGGCGACGCTGCCGCGGCTGCTGATCGATCGCGATTATCAGGCCGTGCTGACTGCCGGCGCCGACAAGGCGACCAATAATTTCCTCAACGAATGTGTGCACAGCGCCAATTGGCTGCTGAAGGCGCTCGACCAGCGCGCCCGCACCATCGTCAAGGTGGCCGGCGAGATCGTCAAGCACCAGCGCGGCTTTTTCGAACAGGGCGTCGGCCAGCTCCGCCCGCTGACTCTACGAACCATCGCCGACGCCATCGAAATGCACGAATCGACCGTCAGCCGTGTCACCTCCAACAAATATCTGTCCTGCGAACGCGGCCTGTTCGAACTGCGTTATTTCTTCACCAGCGGCGTCAGCTCATCGGACGGCGGCGAGGCGGCATCGGCGCTGGCGGTGAAGGATCGCATCGCCCGGCTGATCGCCGCTGAGGGGATTGAAACCCTGTCGGACGACAAGCTGGTCGAACTGCTGCAAGCCGAAGGCTTTGATATCGCCCGGCGCACTGTCGCCAAATATCGCGAAGCCCTGGGCCTGGGCAGCAGCGTTGCGCGGCGCCGGGCACGGCTGCTCGCGGCGGCCTGATCGTCGACTGCCGGGGGCTTCATTCGGGGTTCAGCCGTGATAGACAAGGGCGTGCCCATGCGCTCCCTTCGGTTTCTTCCCGGCCTGCTGGCGCTGGTCCTCACCGGGCTGGCGGCCCCCGCACAGGCGCAATCGATCCTGCGCGATGCCGAAACCGAGGCGTTCTTCCGCGATATTTCCAGGGACATGGTCGTCGCCGCCGGGCTTGATCCCAAATCGGTGCAGATCGTGCTGGTCGGCGATCCCAGTATCAACGCCTTTGTCACCGGCGGCCAGAATGTCTTTATTCATTCGGGGCTGATCACCGCGGCCGACAATGTCAATGAACTGCAGGGCGTCATCGCCCATGAACTCGGCCATATCGCCGGCGGCCACAATGTCCGCTTCAACGAAGGCGCGGGGCCGGCGACCAATATCTCCATCCTGTCGCTGATCGGCGCTGCGGCCGCCATGGCGGTGGGTGCCGGTGAGGCGGGCATGGCGATCCTCAGCGCCGGCACGGCCGTGGCGCAGGGCAAGTTCCTTGCCTTCACCCGTGACCAGGAAAGCCGCGCCGACCAAGCCGGCGCGCTCTATCTCAGCAAGGCCGGGATTTCGGGCAAGGGTTCGATTGATTTCTTCAAGAAATTGCAGGGCCAGGAATTCCGCCTCGCCATCCCGCAGAACAATGAATATGCCCGCACCCATCCGCTGTCGAGCACCCGCATCGCCAATCTGGAAGGCGTTTATGCCGCTGACCCGGCGTGGAAGCGGCCGCCCGATGCCGCGCTCAATGCCCGCTTCCTGCGTGTCCGCGGCAAGCTGATCGGCTTTGTCGAGGAATCACCGCGCGTGTTGCAACTGTTCCCGGTCAGCGACCAATCGGTGCCGGCGCGCTATGCCCGCGCTTATGCCTGGCACCGCTCGGCCTATCCCGATCAGGCGGCCGCCGAAGCCGATTCGCTGGTGCGCAGCGCCCCGCAGGATCCCTATTTCCTTGAACTGAAAGGCCAGATTTTGCTCGAATCAGGCAAGGTCGCTGCTGCCGTGCCGGTGCTGCGTGCCGCCGTTGCTGCCGCCCCCAATGAACCGTTGATCATGACAACATTGGGCCATGCGCTGATTTCCACCGAAGACCCGAGAGACTTTGCCGAAGCCGAACCGCTGCTGCGCCGTGCCGTTGCCGCCGACCATGAAAACCCTTTTGCCTGGTATCAGCTGGGGGTGATCTATGATCGCAAGGGCGATGTGTCGCGCGCCGCGCTGGCCGCCGCCGAACGCTATAATCTGGAGGGCAATCCGCGAGGTGCCTCGGCCAATGCCAAGGTGGCGCTTGCCGGGCTGCCGCAGGGCAGCAGCGACTGGATTCGCGCCGATGACATCGCGCTGGTTGCCAAGGACGAGCTGGACAGGAAGAAGCGGCGATGACCAACCGGTGGCAGCAGATTCGGGAGACAAAGGTGCGGTTGATCTGGGCAGGGGTAGCGGTGGTGGCGGCACTGGCGGGCGGTGCCGTGCTGGCGGCCGGGCCGGGCGCGGCGATTGCCGGCAATGACCGGGCGGCGATCGAAAAGATCGTCCATGACTATATCCTCGAACACCCCGAGATCCTGCCTGAAGCGATAACGCGCTTGCAGAACCGCGAAGTCACCAAACTGCTCAGCTCCAATCGCCGCGAAATCGAAACCCCCTTCGCCGGTGCCATCGCCGGCAACCCCAAGGGCGATGTCAAGGTCGTCGTCTTCTTCGATTATGCCTGCCCCTATTGCCGTCAGGGCCATGCCGATGTGGCGAAGCT
>JANYCM010000115.1 GCA_025360285.1 Sphingomonadales bacterium | reverse complement strand
GGCGCACCTACCCGAATTGGCTGTCGCGCGAAGGCCAGCGCGGCATGGAGTATAACGCCTGGGGGGTGCCCAAGAACCCGCCCGAGCATGAGGCCAATCTGGTCTTCACCCGCTTGCTCGGCGGCCCGATGGACTTCACCCCCGGCATCCTCAGCCTGAAGGGCCGCAGCGGCAGCGACATTCTCTCCACCGTCGCCAAGCAGCTGGCGCTTTATGTGATACTCTATTCGCCGGTCCAAATGGCCGCCGACCTGCCCGAAAATTACGCCGCCAACGCCGCCGCCTTCCGGTTCATCAAGGATGTCGCGGTGGATTGGCGTGACAGCCGGGTGCTGAACGGCGACGTCGGCGATTATGTCACCATCGCCCGCCAGGATCGCCATTCGGATGACTGGTTCCTGGGCAGCATCACCGATGAAAACGCCCGCCGCCTGACGGTGACGCTGGATTTCCTCGATGTCGGCAAGACCTATATGGCGCAAATCTACAGCGATGGCCCGGGCGCCGATTATCGCACCGATGCCCGCCACGCCATCACTATCGAGGCCCGCCCCGTGAAGCTGGGCGACACGCTGGTGCTGAATCTCGCGCCCGGCGGCGGCACCGCCATCCGTTTCATTGCGCCCAAGCGTAAATGATCACCCGGCTGTTCGCGCTGCTGCTCGTCCTGCTGGCGGTCCCGGCCCCAGCCACCGACACCGGGCGCTTTGTCGAAATCGCCGCAGTGCCCAGCACCAACATCACGCCGCCGCATGTCACCATCTGGCTGCCCCCCGGCTATGACAGCACGACGCGGCGTTACGGCGTGGTTTACATGCACGATGGCCAGAATCTGTTCTTTGCGGAACGGTCCAATTTCAACAAAATCTGGGCGGCCGACAAAAGCGCCCTGCGGTTGATCGCGGCGCGGCGCACCGGGCCGTTCATCATCGTCGGTATCGATCAGCCCGGCTCGGCGCGCTTCCGCCAATATGCCCCGCAGTCCCTGGTTGAAGGCCTGGCGCCCCGTTATCGCGCCGAAGTCGCCCGCCTGTCACCCGGCGCGCTGACCGGCGATGCCTATTTGCGCTTCCTCACCCAGGAACTGAAACCGCTGATCGACCGTAGCTATCGAACCCGCGCCGATCCCGCCCACACCGCCATCATCGGATCGAGCATGGGTGGCCTGATTTCCTGTTACGCCTTTCTCAAAACCCCGGTTTACGGCCGCGCTGGCTGTGTGTCGTCGCACTGGCCGCTCGCTGATCCCGCGGACGTTGGTGCGTTCAACACCGATATTGCCACCGCCTGGGGCTATCTGTTCACCGCCAACCTTGGCAAGCCGGCGGGCCGGCGGTTGTGGATGGACCATGGCACCGCCACCCTTGATGCCGCCTATGCGCCCTATCAGGCCGTCGTCGATCATGCGGTCACAGCGCTGGGCTGGCAGAAGGGCCGGGATTTCGACAGCCGGGTTTATGACGGTGCCGCGCATGAGGAAAACGCCTGGGCGGCGCGGCTCGATGATGTGTTCGGCTTTCTGCTGGCCGACTGGCGATGAGCGCCGGCGCGCCGCACATCACCATCCTCGGCGGCGGCACCGCCGGCTGGATGGCGGCCTGCCTGATGGCGCGCGCCTGGCCGGCGGCCGTGGTCACCGTCATCGAAAGCCCCGACATCGGCATCATCGGCGTCGGTGAAGGTTCCACCCCGCAGTTGCGGGGTTTTTTCCAGCAATTGGGCATCGCCGAGGCGGACTGGATGCCTAAGGCCAACGCCACTTACAAGGTGGGGATAGAATTTCGCGGCTGGTCGAGTCATCTGGGTTTTGAAAGCTATTTCCACCCGTTCCAGACGATGCTCGATGGCTTCACCGCGCCGGCGTTTTTTGACAATGCCCAGGCGCGGCGCGTCGGCCATGATGTCTGGGCGCACCCCGATCGCTTCTTCCTGCCGGCCTGGCTGGCGGCGCAGCGCCGGGCGCCGATTCCGGCCGATAATTTTCCCTTCGATATCGCCTATGGCTATCATTTCGACGCGCATCTTATCGGTGCCGTACTGCGCGATCATGCGACCGGCACATTGGGCGTCCATCACCTTGAACGCCGGGTAACCGAAGTGGTGGTTGCCGGCACTGGCGACGTCGCGGCGCTGCGGCTGGAAGACGGCGCGCTGGTCAGCGGCGATATCTTTGTCGATTGTTCGGGCTTCCGCTCGGTGATCGCGCAAGCCGCGCTGGGCGTGAAATTCATCCCCTTCGGCGAAAACCTGTTCAACGATCGCGCCGTGGTGATGCCGACCCCGGCCGACCCCGCCGGCACCGATGTCCATACGCGCGCCACCGCCCTGTCAAACGGCTGGGCCTGGCACATCCCGCTGACCAACCGCAGCGGCAATGGCTATGTCTATGCCTCTGCATATTGTGATGCCGACGCCGCCGAAACCGAATTGCGCGCCCACCTCGGCCTGCTCGACAGCAACGTCGCCGCTCGCCATCTCGACATGAAGGTCGGCCGGGTGGCAACGACCTGGACGGGCAATTGCCTGGCCATCGGCCTGGCGCAGGGTTTCATCGAGCCGCTGGAGGCCACCGCGCTGCACATCGTGCAGGCCAGCGTCGATGGCTTCATTGCGGCATATGAGAGCGGCGATTTCACGCCCGCCAATCGGGACGGCTTCAACACCGTCATCGCCGCGCGTTACGATGGCATCCGTGACTATATCGTCGCGCATTACCGGATGAATAGCCGCGGCGACACGCCCTATTGGCGCGCCAATGCCGCCAACCAGAACCTGTCCGATTCGCTGAAAGCCATCCTGACCTGCTGGTTCACCGGGCAGGACCTTGCCGCCGAAATCGACCGGCAGGGGATCGCCGGCTATTATTCGGCGCTGTCCTGGCATTGCCTGCTTGCCGGCTATGGCACTTTCCCCGATGCGGCGCGGATGCGGCCGGCGGCGGTGCTGCGCCATGACATGGCAGCGATCGATGATTTCATTGCCCGCTGCGGCGGCAATTTCACCGACCACAAACTGATTCTTGAACACAGGCGAGGCCGATAATGGCGATGGCACCGGCTTCCCCCGCGACCGCAACTGATGGCGTCGATGCGCCCGACCTGCGCGTCTTCGTCTTTGCGCTGTTCTTCATCTTTGGCGGCATCACCAGTTTGAACGACGTCATCATTCCCAAGCTGAAGGACCTGTTCACCCTCAGCTATGCCCAGGCGCTGCTGGTGCAATCGGCGTTCTTTGGCGCCTATTTCATCATGTCGCTGCCGGGTGCCGCGATTGTGCGCCGTGTCGGTTACCTGCGCGGCGCCGCGATCGGACTCATCATGATGATGGCCGGCTGCCTGTTGTTCGTGCCGGCATCGTCCTCGGGCCAGTTCGGCGTGTTTCTGCTGGCGCTGTTCGTCCTCGCCAGCGGGGTAACGCTCGTCCAGGTCGTCGCCAACCCACTGATTTCGCTGCTCGGCCCGGCGAAGACGGCGCCCAGCCGGCTGACCTTTGCTCAGGCGTTCAATTCGCTCGGCACGACGATCTTTCCCTATTTCGGATCGATCATCATCCTCGGCACGCTGGCGACGATCGATCCCAGGACGCTGTCGATAGCGGGGCTCGCCGCCTATCGCACCGCGGAAACCCAGACAGTGGTGCGCACCTATCTGGCGCTGGCGGCGGCGCTGCTGGTCGTGGCGACCGTCGTCTGGTCGCGCCGGCACCGCCTGGTCAACGATCGAGGGGATGATGCCAGCATCCTGACCGCCTTTGACCTGCTGCGCCGGCCGCGCTTTGCCCTCGGCGCGCTCTGCATCTTCCTCTATGTCGGCGCCGAAGTCGCCATCGGCTCGCTGATCGTCAGCTATCTGATGCAGCCCGGTGTCATGGGCCTGTCGCAACAGGCCGCCGGCACGCATGTGCCGTTTTATTGGGGCGGGGCGCTTATCGGCCGCTTCATCGGCGCCTTCCTGCTGCGGCTGGTGTCGCCCGGCAAATTGCTCGGCGTCGTGGCGGCGCTGGCCATCGCCCTGATACTGGCTTCGGCGAACAGTGTTGGCGCCGTCGCCGGCTGGTCATTGCTCGCCATCGGCCTTGTCAATGCGATCATGTTCCCGACGATTTTCAGCCTGGCCTGTGAGGGGCTGGGGCCGCGCGCCGCCGAAGGATCGGGCCTGATCTGCGTTGCCATCGTCGGCGGCGCCATCATCCCGCCGCTGACCGGCCATGTCGCCGATCTGACCAGCCTGGGTTTTGCGCTGCTGGTGCCGGCGCTGTGTTATGCGGTGATCCTGGGCTATGGCGTCTATGCGCGGCGGCCTGTCCTACACCAGCCAGACCGGTTATAATGCTATTCTCTGCCGCTCTTTGACATTGAGAAAATCGATTACTGCGGGGCCATGGCCGGGCAAAAGCGGCCGTCAGGGGCGCAAAAACGCGCCGAAACAGGAAAATAAGGAAAATAAC
>JANYCM010000062.1 GCA_025360285.1 Sphingomonadales bacterium | reverse complement strand
CCGAGGAAGCCCTTGAGCCGTTCCTGATCATCGAGGCGCCGCGCATTCTGTTCCCGTTCGCCCGCCGCATCGTCGCTGATGCGACCCGCGATGGCGGCTTCCCGCCGCTGATGCTCGACCCCATCGACTTTGCCTCGCTGTACATGTCGCAGCAGGCTGCTGGCGGCAACCAGGTCGGCAATGCCTGACCTGCTTCCCTCTCCCCTTGCGGGAGAGGGCGACTCGGCAACGCCGAGCGGGGTGAGCGGGCTTGCGTTTGGCGGTCCGCTAAAAGGCGAGCGGTTGTGAACCTGGTAAAGGCCACCGCCACCATCGGCGGCCTGACCCTGATCAGCCGCATCGCCGGCTTCGTCCGCGATATGCTGATGGCGCGCTATGTCGGCGCCGGCATGGCCGCCGATGCGTTTCTGATCGCCTTTCGCCTGCCCAATCTGTTCCGCGCGCTGTTCGCCGAAGGCGCCTTTGCCGCCGCCTTTGTGCCGATGTTCAACCGCCAGGTCGGCGCCGATGGCGGCGACATGACCGGCGCCAAGCGCTTTGCCGAGGATGTGCTGGCGGTGCTGCTGCCGGTGCTGCTCGTCTTCACCATCGCCATGGTCGTCGCCGCCGGCTCCGTCGTCTGGGCGCTGACCGGCGGCTTTCCCGATGCCTACCCGCAGAAATTCGCCCTGGCGGTGGATTTCACCAAGCTGACCTTTCCCTATCTGCTGCTGATCAGCCTCGTCTCGCTGATGGGCGGCATCTTGAATTCGATCGGACGCTTCTGGGTCAATGCCGCGGCGCCGATCCTGCTCAACCTCGCACTGATCGCCGGGTTGTTGTTCTTTCACGGTGCCGATGATGTGGCGACGGCGCGGGTGCAGGCGCTGTGCGTATCCTTTGCCGGAATCCTGCAATTCGGCTGGCTGCTCTGGGCTTGCCTGCGCGCCGATATCCGGTTGCGCTTGCGGCGGCCGCGGCTGGGGGACAAGGTGCGGCAATTGCTGCGCATCTTCTGGCCGGCGGTGCTCGGCGCCGGCGCGGTGCAGTTCAACCTGCTGATCTCGACGGCGCTGGCGGCGCGCTTCCTGCCCGAAGGCGCCGTCAGCTTCCTCTATTATGCCGATCGGCTCAACCAGTTGCCGCTCGGGCTGATCGGTATCGGCGTCGGCACGGCGCTGCTGCCGGCGCTATCGCGGCAATTGGGCGCCGGCAATGCCGTCGCCGCCGCTCACACCCAGAACCGCGCCATCGAGCTTGTGCTGCTGCTCACCCTGCCGGCGGCGGCGGCGCTGACGGTGTCGGCGACGCCGATCATCCGCACCCTGCTCGAACATGGGCGTTTTCTGGCGGCGGACACAGAGGCGACAGCGGCGGTGCTGGCGGCATTTTCGCTCGGGCTGCCCGCTTATGTGCTGATCAAGGTGCTGACGCCGGGTTTTCATGCCCGCCAGGATACGCGGATGCCGGTGCGCATTGCCGTTGCTTCGATGCTGGTCAATCTGGGCGGCAATCTCGCGCTGATCTGGCATTTCAGCTATGTCGGCATTGCCCTGTCGACGGCACTGGCCGCCTGGGTCAACGCCATCGCGCTATGGGCGGTGCTGCGCCGCCGCGGCCATTTCATCGTCGATGCCCGGCTGCGACGGACGCTGCCGCGCCTGTTGGCGGCGGCGGCGATCATGGTGGCGGTGTTGCTCGGGCTGGGGCCGTGGCTGGCGCCCTATACCGCTGCCAGCCTTGCCGAACGCATCGCCGCGCTCGCGGTGTTGATAGGGGCCGGCGGCATCGCCTATCTGGTCGCCGCACGCCTGTTCGGGGTCTTCACCATCGCCGAACTGAAATCGCAATTCTCGCGCAAGGGCCGCTAAAAATGAGCCGCGTCTTCTCCGGCATCCAGCCGACGGGCAATCTGCACCTCGGCAATTATCTCGGCGCCATCCGCAACTGGGTGACGATGCAGGATGCCCATGAATGCATCTATTGTGTCGTCGATCTGCACGCAATCACCGTGGCGCAGGACCCGGCGACCCTGCGCCAGGGGATCCGCGAAATGACGGCGGCGCTCCTCGCCAGTGGTATTGATCCGGCGCGCAGCATTTTGTTCGCGCAAAGCCAGGTGCGGGTTCATGCCGAACTTGCCTGGGTGCTGATGTGTACGGCGCGGGTCGGTTGGCTCAACCGGATGACTCAGTTCAAGGAAAAATCCGGCAAGGACCGTGAAGGCGCCAGCGTCGGGCTCTATACCTATCCGGTGCTCCAGGCGGCCGATATTCTGGCCTACAAGGCGACGCATGTGCCGGTGGGCGATGACCAGA
>JANYCM010000007.1 GCA_025360285.1 Sphingomonadales bacterium | reverse complement strand
GGACGTCAGACGAGTTCGGTCGGCATGGCCGACCGCCTCGCTGGCCGGTCTTGCACCTGTCGGCGCGTAGCTTTCGCTACGCGCTCGCGGCGCTGCGCCTAAAACTTCTGTCCGAACTTGATCCCCATCGTCCGCGGCTTGGTCACCACCTGATAGGTCGCGATCGGCCCGCATTGCTGGGCGCCGCATTCAGCATAGCGAGTCAGATTGCCGCGGCTGTCAAAGGCATTGTTGAGGAACAGTTCGGCCGTCGTGTTGCCGAATTTTCCGCCGATAACAAAATCCGCCACCGTATAGGCCGGCAAGGTGCCAAGCGCAGCATTGTCGGCCGGCGTCAGCGCCGGGGTGCGCGATCCGACATAGCTGGCGGCGCCCTGCACATGCATCGCCACGGTGCCCACCGGGAATTCATAGCGCACGATCAGATTGCCCTTGAAGTCCGGCGTCACCGGCAGCCGCTGGCCGATTGGCGCCTTGATGCTGTTGCCAGCCGGTGCCGTGCAGGCGGCGTTGGTGTCCGACGTCAGGATGGCGCAATAATTGGTTGACAGCTTGGCATCGGTGTAGGTGCCCGATGCCGTGAACGTCAGCCCGTCCACCGGAACAACATTCAATTCGCCCTCGATGCCGCGGATGCGGGCATTGCCGGCGTTCTGGATCACGGTCAGCGCGTTGGGGCCAAGGAAGGCCAGTTGCACGCCCTTCCAGTCTTCCTGGAAGATTGCAGCATTCAGACGTACGCGGCGATCGAGGAAGGTGCCCTTGAAGCCGATTTCATAATTGGTCAGATAATCCGGCGCAAACGGCGGCAGCGTGCCGCGGCGGTTGATGCCGCCGGGGCGGTAACCCCGCGACCAGGTGCCGTACAGCAGGATATCGGGCGTCGCCTGCCAGGCGAGGTTGAGCTTGTGAATAAAGCCGTCGCCCTTCGATTGCTTGGGCGAAACACTGCCATTGGCGTTGAGCACGCCCAGATTGGTGCACGGCGCACCGGCGGTTGTGGGCGGCCCGAAACAGCGCGCTTCACCCGAACTGCCGGCCGGATTGTCGGTGCCAAAGCCGTAGAAACCGATCAGCGAATTGTCGAATTTGTACAGCCGGCCACCAGCGGTCAGCGTCAGATTGTCGGTGATGTCGAACGCCGCCTGGCCAAAGGCGGCATAGTCGCGATCGATGCGATATTGCTTGGTCAGCCACCAGACGCCGGGGTTGCCAGTCACCGAACGGCCGTTGAGCGGATCGCCATTGCCATCATAAAAGGTCTGGGTGGCGAGGCCATCAATGCTGTAAACCTGTTGAATATCATGCGTCTGCCGCTGGTAGAACAGGCCGGCAATCACCCGGAACCTTTTGTCAGTTGGCGATGCCACCCGCAGTTCCTGGCTCAGTTTGGAAAACACGTCATGGCCGTTGATGCGCTGGGTCGGGTTGATTGGCTTGCCGGCGTTATTCTGGATATAATGGCTGAGATAGTCATAATAGAGCGTGTAGTCGCTGTAATCGGTCGATGTATCGATCTGGCGCGCCAGGTACGACCCCGAATAGGTCACATCGAAATCGCTGATCTTGCCTTCGATGGTCAGCGCCGCCTGCAACCATTTATCGCGGGCGCGTTCCGGGTTGTAATGCGTCACCGCCAGGTCGCCGACATTGGGGTCCTGGCCGAACACGCCATGGCTGATCTGGGTCTGGCCCATGATCGTCGGGGTGATGGTCCAGCTGTCACCCAGTTCCACCCGCAGCGCGGCGCGGCCGCCCACGGTATCGACGGTGTTATAGTCCTTCTTGGCATAGGCGGCGTTGTTGATGGTGAAGCCGCTGTCCGGATAGGTGCGGCTGCCCAGGACATTGTCGATATAGCCGCCTTCGCGATCATACCAGCCGACGACGCGCAGCGCGGCATTGCTGCTGATCGGCACATTGATGAAGCCTTCGGCAACGCCGCCGACGCCGCCCTTGGCGATCTTGTTGAGGTTGAGATCATAGCCGGCGCTGAACTTGCCGAGATCGGGCTTGTTGGTGATGATGCGGATGGTGCCGGCCTGGGATGACGCGCCATAAAGCGTGCCCTGCGGCCCCGCCAGCGCCTCGACCCGGGCAATATCATAGACATGCAGATCCAGCGCGCCGCCAATGGTGGTGATCGGCTGTTCATCGAGATAGATGCCGACCGACGGCAGCGGCCCCGAATGATTGCCGTCACCGCCCGAGGCGACACCGCGGAAATAGACGTTGGAGGCGCCCGGCGCCGTCGTGTCGAAACTCAGGCTGGGCAGGAATTTGGCGTAGTCATTGAAGCTGGAGACCTGCAACTGCTGCAATTTTTCATTGCCCAGCGCGACGATTGCCACCGGCACCTTTTGCAGATTTTCGCTGCGGCGTTCGGCGGTGACGATGATTTCGGTCAGGCCGGCGTCGGCAGTCGTATCGGCCGCCGCCGCCACCGTCTGGGCCAGCACCGGCGCGGCAGTGAGCGCGGCGCCGATCAGAAGGGCAGCGCGAAAGCCGGGGGAAGCGCCCTGCGATGCCAGTGCCGCAGTCTGTGATTTGACGAACACAATAATCCCCTTGTCAATCGCGCTACCCTTGAAACTTTCATGCCGGCCACCCGGCGTCAAGTGACGTTTCGTTCCGGTCACACCGCGTCGCCGAGTGTGGCTTTCAAGTCACCCAGCCAGGCCTCGAACGGCCGCCATTGGTCCAGGCCGTCGCTGTTGATCGGCCGCCGCACCTGTTCGGAACTGGCGGTGCGCACGGCGCGCTGGTTCTGGTGAAACGCCAGGCAGCCGGCTTCGAACGGCACGCCGACATGCGCCAGCAACCGCCGCACCTGGGTTTCGGTATCGGCGACCATGTCCTCATATTGCACGCGCAGCACGCGGCCGGGGAGCACGCGATCGAAATGCGCCATCAACCGGACATAATCGGCATAATAGCGGCCCAGCTCCGCCAGATCATAGGTAAAGGCCTGGCCGCGGGCGAAATGCTGCTTCCATGCCGAGAAACAGGTGGCCAGCGGGTGGCGGCGCGCATCGATGATGATGGCATTGGGCAGGATGAGGTGGATCAGGCCGACGAAGAAGAAGTTGGTGAGGAGTTTGTCGGTGATGCGGACGGGGGGCGGGCCGGCTTCGGTCGCGGCGGGAAGCCCCGCCTCGATCTGGCCGAGATAGTTGCTGGCGACGATGCCGAACTGGGGATACCGCAGGTGTGTATTGTCGTTGAACGGATAATTGGCGCCGGTCACAGGGTCGTAGGTCAGATTGGCATTGCGCGTCGACGCGACGCGGCGGTCGCCGACATATGCATAGTCTGCTTCGACGGACATGTCCGATCCGATCTGGTGTTCGACGCCGGCCGACGCCTGATGGCTGTACGGCGTGCGGTAGGTCGAGTTTTCGAGCAC
>JANYCM010000395.1 GCA_025360285.1 Sphingomonadales bacterium | reverse complement strand
CCGGATCGTGGCCCCGGCGAACCGCCAAAGGGCGACGCCGGAAAGGGTGCACCTGGCCCGCGCAACCCCTGGGGCGACGGCCCGCCGCGCAAGGCACAGGGCCCGCGCCCGGTCGGCGCCCGTGATTTTGACGATCTGGTGCGCCGCGGCCAGGAGCGACTGCGCACGACCTTCGGCGGTGGCAGCGATGGCGGTGGCGGCATTGGCCCGATGTCCGGCAACATCTGGTTGTGGTCGGCGGGTGCCATCTTTGCCGCCTGGATCGTGCTGACCAGTTTCTACCGCGTCGATGCCCAAGAGCGCGGCGTCGTTCTGCGCTTTGGCCGTTTTGTCGAAACCACGGATCCCGGCCTGCATTTCAAGCTGCCCTATCCGATCGATGACGTGATTCTGCGCAAGGTCGAACAGATTAATTCGGTCGATATCGGCGCCACCGAGGGTGCCGCTGAAAATCTGATGCTGACAGGCGACCAGAACATCATCAATTTGGCCTATGCGGTGCGCTGGAAAATCCGCAACCCGGAACTTTACCTGTTTGAACTCGCCGAACCCGAACAGACGGTGCGCGAAGTCGGCGAATCGGCCATGCGTGCCGAAATTTCCAAGGCGACGCTCAACAACGCCATCGGGCCGCAGCGCGCGCAGATCGCCGAACAGGTGCGTGAACGCATGCAGGAACTGCTCGACAGCTATCGTGCCGGCATTGAAGTACGCGGCGTCGATATCAAACAGGCCGATCCACCCGCCGCCGTCGATGATGCCTTCAAGGATGTCTCGGCCGCCCAACAGGACGCTCAGCAATATCTCAATCAGTCAAGGTCCTATTCGCAGCAATTGCTGGCCAGCGCCCAGGGTGCTGCGGCTGCATTTGATGCGGTCTATGCCCAATACAAGCTGGCGCCGGAGGTGACGCGCAAGCGCATGTATCTGGAAACCATGGAAAGCGTGCTATCCAAGGTCGACAAGACGGTGATCGAACCCGGCAATGTGCAGACTTATCTGCCACTGCCTGAAATCCGCAAGCGCGGTGCCGCAGCCACCCCCAGCGCCGCCGCCGCAGCCTCCAGCAACGCTTCCGGCAAGTCCGGGCAATAAGGCCGACCGATGGGCATCACCCGCAATCCGATCCTCTGGGCGGTCGTCGCCTTTGTGCTGATCGTCGTCGCCATGGACACATTCTACACCGTGCCCGAAAACAAGCAGGCCGTGGTGCTGCGGCTCGGCAAGCCCGAACGCATCGTCAACGCCTATAACCCCAAGGCGGCGTTCGGAACGTCGGGCGCCGGGCTGGTGGTCAAGGTGCCCTTCATCGAAAATGTCATCTTCGTCGACAAGCGCGTGCTTGATCTCGACATGGAAGAACAGACGGTGCTGTCCACCGACCAGTTGCGGCTGGTCGTCGATGCCTTTGCGCGCTTCCGCATTACCGATCCGCTGCGCATGGTGCAGACCGTCGGCACAGAACAGAACGCCACCGATGCGTTGAAGCGCATCCTGGGTTCCAAGATGCGCAACGAACTTGGCAAGCAACCGTTCGCGGCGCTGCTCAGCCCGGAACGCACGGCGCTGATGGATGATATCCAGGGCACTGTGAACCGCCAGGCGCGGCAATATGGCGCCGAAATCCTCGATGTCCGGATCAAGCGTGCCGATCTGCCCACCGGCGCGCCGCTCGAATCGGCCTATCTGCGCATGCGCTCGGCGCGTAGCCAGGAAGCTGCTACAATCCGCGCCCAGGGCCTGAAACAGGCGCAACTGGTCCGCGCCCAGGCCGACGCCGAAGCCGCCAACACCTATGCCGCCAGTTTCGGCAAGGACCCGGAATTCTACGCCTTTTACCGCGCCATGCAGGCCTATCGCACCACTTTCAGCGATAATAGTTCAACCATCGTCTTGTCGCCCAACAATGAATTCCTGCGTGAATTCGAAGGCCGGCGCACCAACCGCTGATCTGCCTGCCGGCGATGATCGATGAAAAGCCACGCTTTGGCGTATTTTCGTTCATCGCGGGTTAGAGTCGGGCCGGGCAAAGCGGCGGCGATGATGCCGCCGCGCCCCCACCAGCCTGCCGTGCCTCATCATGTCTTCGCCTTGAAAGGTTCCTGAACCCGTGCGTATCGCCCGCAGCCTGATCCCCGCCGCCCTGATCCTCGGCGGTGCCGCCGCCATCTTCATGCCTGCCGGCGCGCAAAGCCCGGCGCCCGTTGCTCAGGCCCAGCCACCGCAGAACGCTGCGCCGCCGGCCAATGCAATCATGCCGCCGGGCGGCGCGCCGCGCAGCTTTGCCGATCTCACTGCCCGCCTCGCCCCCGCCGTCGTCAACGTCTCGACGACGCAAAAGGTCGAAGTCGGCAAGCTGCGCGGCCTGCCGCCGGGCAGCCCGTTGGAAGACCTGTTCCGACGGTTTCAGGAACAACAGGGCGATCAGGGTGAACCGGTGACGCGTGAAGCCACCTCGCTGGGGTCGGGCTTTGTCATTTCCCCCGATGGCTATATCGTCACCAACAACCATGTCATTTCGGCCGGCGAAGGCCGCACCGCGCCGGTGGAAACCATCACCGTTATCTTGTCCGATCGTCGCGAGTTCAAGGCCAAGGTCATCGGCCGCGACACGCTGACCGATCTGGCGCTGCTCAAGATCGATGCCACCGGGCTTCCTTACGTCAATTTCGGTGACAGCAAGGCGGCGCGTGTCGGTGACTGGGCAATCGCCATTGGCAACCCCTTTGGCCTGGGTGGCACCGTCACAGCCGGCATCGTCTCGGCCCTGCACCGCAACATCGGTTCGGGCCAGTATGACCGTTACATCCAGACCGACGCCAGCATCAACCAGGGCAATTCCGGGGGGCCACTGTTCGATCTTGATGGCAATGTCATCGGCATCAACACCGCAATCTTCTCGCCAACGGGCGGCAATGTCGGCCTCGGCTTTGCCATCCCGTCGGAACTCGCGCGCCCGGTTGTCGAACAATTGCGCGCCACCGGCACCGTCAAACGCGGCTACCTTGGCGTCGGCATCCAGCCGCTGACCACCGATATTGCCGCTGGGCTCGGCCTGCCCAAGGACAAGGGTGAAATCGTCGCCTCGGTGGAACCCGCCGGTCCCGCCGGCCGCGCCGGGATCAAGCAGGGCGATGTCATCGTCAAGATCAACGGGTCGGACGTGACCTATGACAACACCCTGTCGTTTGTCGTCGCCAATACGCCGATCGGCGCCACTGTGCCCATCGAACTGATCCGCGATGGCCAGCGCCGCACCGTGACTGCCACAGTGGCGCAACGGCCGTCCGAAGCCATCGTCCAGGCCCGCGCCGGTAATGTCCCTGATCCGGAGGAAACCGTCGACGGCAAGCCAACGCCCGGCGCCGAAGCCGCCCGTGCCAGCCTGGGCATCACCCTGCAACCGCTGACCGCAGCGCTGCGCCAGCAGTTGAAGCTGCCCGATACAGTCCGCGGCGTCGTCATCGCTGGCATCAACCCGGCGAGCGATGCCGCGACCGAAGGCCTGCAACGCGGTGATATCATCCTGCAGATCAACCAGAAGCCGACAACGACGACGGCCGAAGCGGCAGCGGCAGTGGAAGCAGCGCGCAAGGCCGGTCGCGATACGGTGCTGATGCTGGTGCAGCGCGGGACCAATCCGGCGCGGTTTATCGGGATCAAGCTTCTGACTGACGCCGCCAAGAAATAGCGCGCCGCGCTGTTTCGCTAATCGGTCAAGCGCGTTCCCCGTCATCCCGGCCTGTGCTGGGATGACGGGCGGCATTTCGATCAGCCGCATTCCATCACCCGCCCTTGCCGCCGCCCCACCGCCTCCGCTATCCCCGCCCCAGGGGGACCAGCATGGCCGACAGCATCTTCATCGGAAAAGGCGAACAGCATCCGCAAGCGCTGGTGCTGAAACGCGCCAACCGCCACGGGTTGATCGCCGGCGCTACCGGGACCGGCAAGACGGTGACGTTGCAGACGCTGGCCGAAGGTTTCAGCCGCGAGGGCGTGCCGGTGTTCCTGTCGGATGTGAAGGGCGATATCGCCGGCATGGCGATGGCCGGATCAGCCGCCGCTGCCTGGACGGCGAAGCGCGCTGCCGAGATTGGCCTTGCAGACTATGGCTATGCCGCCAATCCGGTGGTGTTCTGGGATGTCTTTGGCGAACAGGGCCATCCAGTGCGCGCCACGATTTCGGAAATGGGGCCGTTGCTGCTCGCACGGCTGCTGCAACTGAATGATGTGCAGGAAGGCGTGCTCAACGTCGTCTTCCGCTATGCCGATGACATGGGGCTGTTGCTGCTTGACCTGAAGGACATGCAGGCGATGCTCAGTTTCTGTGCCGACAATGCCGCTGACCTGACGACCAAATATGGCAATGTCACCAAGGCAACGATCGGCACCATCCAGCGTGAATTGTTGCAGCTCGAAAACCAGGGCGCGGCGCATTTCTTTGGCGAACCGGCACTCGACATTACTGATTTCATTCGCACCGACGAAAATGGCCACGGCCAGGTCAACATCCTCGCTGCCGACAAATTGATGCAGAGCCCGCAGCTTTACGCCACATTCCTGCTGTGGATGTTGAGCGAATTATATCAAACGCTTCCCGAAATTGGCGACCCGGATAAGCCCAAACTCGTATTCTTTTTCGATGAAGCGCATCTGTTGTTCGACGCGGCGCCCAAGGCGCTGCTCGACAAGGTGGAGCAGGTGGTGCGGCTTGTCCGTTCCAAGGGTGTCGGCGTCTATTTCATCACCCAGAACCCCATTGATGTGCCCGATACCATCGCCGGGCAATTGGGCAACCGCGTGCAACATGCGCTGCGCGCCTTCACGCCGCGCGACCAGGCGGCGGTCAAATCGGCGGCGCAGACGTTTCGCGCCAACCCTGGCGTCAATGTCGAAACCGCCATCACTGAATTGAAGGTGGGGGAGGCGCTTGTCTCGCTGTTGCAGGCCGATGGTGCACCGACGCCGGTGGAACGCACGCTGATCGCGCCGCCAGGGTCGCGGGTTGGCCCGATCACGCCCGATGAACGCGATGCGGTGCAGGACGAAAGCCCCTATGCCGGCAAATATACTGCCACCATCGATCGCGAATCGGCGTGGGAAAAGCTGAACGCCCGCGCCGCTGATGCCGCCCAGGCGGCGGCGCAGAGCGAGGCCGATATCGCTGCGCAAAAGGCCGCGCTGTTGCAGGCCAAGCTCGATGCAACGGCCGCGGCGGCCGCGGCCAAGCAGGCGGCGGCGCAGGCGCGCATCGATGCGGCGGCGGCCCGGGCCCAGCCGAAAAGCTTTGCCGAAAAGCTGCTCGAATCGGCGGCCCGGTCGGCAGTGACCAGCGCCACACGGCAATTGGCGCCCAAGCTGTTACGCGGCATTCTGGGTGGTTTGTTCAAATAAAGGTAATATTATTACTAAAATGCGTGTTAAGACGTTCTTTTCGACCGGTTATTTTCCTTATTTTCCTGTTTCGGCCGAATTTTGCGAACGTGGCGCAGCCCGTGAAGGGGCTGCGAATGCGCCGGAATCAATCTACCAATGTCAAAGAGCGACGATCCCGGCATTTTAACCTGTTTGGCTGATGTAGGACAGGCCTGACGGCACATGCTTGCACCGCCATGACGATTCAGGACGACAGACGTCCGGCTGAAGTCGATTTCATTTTGGGGGACAAAACAAATTCAATCAGG
>JANYCM010000374.1 GCA_025360285.1 Sphingomonadales bacterium | reverse complement strand
CTCGGCGAGGTGGGTGAAGCCGGCGCTCAACCGAAGAACAGCGCCGCGGCGGCCTGGCCAGCGGCGGCAACAAGGGGCGTGATCGCCAACATGCCGATAGGCGAACAGAACAGCGCTGCCGCCGCGATCAGCCCGCCATTGATGCGCCCGCCATCGCTGGTCACCGCAACGCCCGCTTCATCGAAATACATGATCTTGACGAGGCGCAGATAATAATAGGCGGCAATCACCGAGGTGATGAAGCCGATCAGCGCCAGCGGCACCAGCCCGGCCCCGATGGCGGCCTGGAAAACCGCGAATTTCGGCCAGAACCCCAGCAGCGGCGGAATGCCCGCCAGGCTGAACATGAAAATCGCCAGCGCCGCCGCCAGGCCGGGATGGATTTTCGAGAGCCCGCTGAGATCGCTCATCAATTCCACCGGGCTGCCATCGGCACGGCGCAATTGCAGCACGACCAGAAAGCTGCCCAAGGTCATCGCCAGATAGACGGCGGTGTAGAACAGCAGCGCCTCGATCCCCTGCGGCGTCGCGGCGGCCAGGCCGACCAGCGCAAAACCGATATTGGCGATCGACGAATAGGCCAGCAGCCGCTTGATATTGGTCTGGCCGATGGCCCCCACCGCCCCCAGCCCCATGGAAAGAATGCTGATGGCGATGATGATCTGCTGCCAATCGGCCAGCATCGGGCCAAAACCGCCGACCAGCACCCGCACCATCAGGCCGAGCGCCGCCGCCTTGGGCGCCGCCGAAAAGAACGCCGCCACCGGCGTCGGCGCGCCTTCATAAACATCGGGCGTCCACATGTGGAACGGCACCGCCGAAATCTTGAACGCCAGCCCCGACAGGATGAACACCAGCCCGACCAGCACCCCGAGCGACCGCCCCTCCTGCCCCGCCAGCACCTGGGCGATGCTGACAAAATTCGTCGTGCCGGCAAAGCCATAGATCAGCGTGATGCCATAGAGCAGGATGCCCGAGGCCAGCGCCCCCAGCACGAAATATTTGAGGCCGGCCTCCGATGACCGCGATTCGCCGCGATGAAAGGCAGCGAGCACATAAGCGGCGAGACTTTGCAGTTCGAGCCCGACATACATCGACAGCAAATCACCCGCCGACACCATCATGCACATGCCCAGCGCCGCCAGCATCAGCAGCACCGGATATTCGAAGCGGCCGCTATGGGCATCGGCAAGATAAGGCAGCGCCAGCAGCATCGATGCCGCCGTCGCCGACAGGATCAGCATTTTCAGGAATTTGGAAAAGCCATCGGCGACATACAGGCCATCAAAGCCCGTCTGCGTCGCCGCCGGCGCCTGCCACAGCACGAAACCCGCCAGCGCCAGGATGAAGACAGCGACCATCGTTACGGCGCGCAATTTTGTGTCGCCGGCAAAGGTGCCGATCATCAGGGTGATGAGCGCCCCGGCAGTGAGCACGGCTTCCGGCCCGGCGGTGGCAATCGAGGCAAAGACCGGGTTCATTGTGCCGCCATTTCCGCCGTTACGGCCGGGCGCAGGGTCGTCATGTCCGTCGGCAGGGTCGCCAACTCGCGGCCCTTCAAGCGTTCGACAATGCTGGCCACCGCCGGCTTCATCGGCGCCTGGAAACTGGCCGGGTAAATCCCCATCCACAGCACGGCAGCGGTGATCGGCAACAGGATCGCCACCTCTCGCAGGCTCAAATCCGGCATCGCCCGTGTGTCATCGCCCGCCGCCGCCCCAAAAGCGACGCGGCGGTACAGCCACAGCATATAAGCGGCGCCCAGAATGATCCCCGTCGTCATGATCAGCGTCGCCCAGCTGCTGGTCTGGTACAGCCCGATCAGCACCAGGAATTCGGCGACAAAGCCGCTCGTTGCCGGCAGGCCAACGCTCGCCATGGTGAAGAACAGCAGCAGCAGCGCATAGCGCGGCATGGTATCGGCGAGGCCGCCATAGCGCGCGATTTCGCGGGTGTGCAGCCGGTCGTAAACGACCCCGACACACAGGAATAACGCGCCGGATACAAGCCCGTGGCTGAGCATCATCACCAGCGAACCCTCGATCCCTTGCGTATTCAGCGCGAACAACCCCGCTGTCACGAACGCCATATGCGCCACCGACGAATAGGCGATAAGCTTTTTCATGTCATTCTGCACCAGCGCCACCAGCGAGGTGTAGACGACCGCCACCATCGACAGACCGAACACCAGCCAGATCAACTGCGCCGACGCATCTGTGAACATCGGCAGCGAAAACCGTACAAAGCCGTAACCGCCGAGTTTCAGCAGCACTCCTGCCAGGATTACCGATCCGGCGGTCGGCGCCTCGACATGCGCATCGGGCAGCCAGGTGTGCACCGGCCACATCGGCATCTTGACGGCGAATGAGGCAAAAAACGCCAGGAACAGCCAGAATTGCGCATGGGGATCAAAGTCATACAGCGATAGCACGCCGATATCGGTGCTGCCCGCGACACCCACCATATAGATCATGCCGACCAGCATCAGCACCGAACCGAGGAGCGTGTAGAGGAAGAATTTGTAGCTGGCATAGATGCGCCGCGCCCCGCCCCAGATGCCGATGATCAGGAACATCGGGATCAGCCCAGCTTCGAAGAACAGATAAAAGAGGAAGATATCGCGCGCCGCAAAGGTGCCGATCATCAGCGATTCCATGACGAGGAACGCCGCCATATATTCGGGCACGCGTTTCTGGACGCTTTCCCAGGAGGCGAGAATGCACAGCGGCATCAGGAAAACGCTGAGCAGGATCAGCATCAGCGCGATGCCGTCGATCCCCAGATGCCAATCGAGATACGGCGCGAACAGCGGCAGTTTTTCGACAAACTGAAACGCTGCCCCGGCGTTTTCAAAACGCTGCCACAGCATCAGGGCGAGGACGAATTCCACCAGCGTGGTGACCAGCGCCACCAGCCGCGCCCGCCGCGCATCGACTCCGGGCAGCATTACCAGCAACAGCGCCGCCAGCACCGGCAACAGGATCATGATCGACAGCATCGGCATCACTTGCCTGCCAGTCCGAACGCTGCCGGCAGGAACCAGGCCGCCGCGACCGCCAGCCCTACGAGCATGACCAGCGCATAGGAATAGACATAGCCGGTCTGAAAGCGCTTTGCCGCGCGCGCGCCGCCGGCCACCGCCGCGGCAACGCCATCGGGGCCGAAGCGATCGATCACCTGCTGGTCACCGCGCACCCAGAGGAACCGGCCGATGGCAAAGGCCGGGCGCACGAAGATGGCGTCATAAAGCTCGTCAAAATACCATTTGTGGGTGAGGAAGGCATACAGCGCCGGGACCGCGCCCGCCGCCCGCGCCGGCAGATGCGGGGCGCGCAAATAGGCATACCAGGCCCCCAGCAGCCCCGCGAAGAATGCCACGCTCGGCGTCCAGACGACCCAGATTGGCACATGCTCCATGGCGAGCATCAGGTCCTTGCGGAAGGCGAGACTGCCACGCCAGAATTCACCGCCCTCGGGGCCGACGAAATGCGTGTGCCACAGCCAGCCGGCACCCAGCGCCCCCGCGCCGAGGATGAACAGCGGGATCAGCATGGAAACCGGGCTTTCATGCGGGTGATAACCGCCGGTGCCGGTGGCCGGCGCATGGTGGCCGTCATGCGCATCATGCAGGGCATGCTGGATATGTTCCGACCCCGCCCAGCGCGGGCTGCCGTAAAAGGTGAGGAACACCAGCCGCCACGAATAGAAACTGGTAAGCAGCGCGACGAACGCGCCAACCAGGAACGCGAACTGGCCATGCGTCATACCGCTGGCAAAAGCCGCCTCCAGGATCGCATCCTTGGAATAATAGCCGGCGGTGAAGAAGAACCCGGTCAAAGCCAATGTCCCGATCGTCATCAGCGCGAAGGTGATCGGGATATGTTTCCGCAGGCCCCCATAGAAACGCATGTCCTGTTCATGGTGCATGGCATGGATGACCGAACCGGCGCCAAGGAACAGCAGCGCCTTGAAAAACGCATGGGTGAACAGATGGAACATCGCCGCCCCATAGGCACCGCTGCCGGCGGCGAAGAACATGTAACCCAGTTGCGAACAGGTCGAATAGGCGATGACGCGCTTGATATCGGTCTGCACCAGCGCGACCGACGCGGCGAACAAGGCCGTCGCCGCCCCCACATAGGTCACCACCGCCTGCGCCGTGACGCTGGCTTCGAACATCGGTGACAGGCGGCAGACCATGAACACCCCGGCGGTGACCATGGTGGCTGCATGGATCAGCGCCGACACCGGCGTCGGCCCTTCCATCGCATCGGGCAACCAGGTGTGCAGCCCCAATTGCGCCGATTTGCCCATCGCGCCGACGAACAGCAGCAGGCACAAGGTCGTCATCACATCGACCGAATGGCCGAGGAAGGAGAATGTCGCCCCCGCCTGCCCCGGCACCGCGGCGAGGATGGCGTCGATCGATACCGTGCCGAACACCATGAAAGTGGCAAAAATACCCAGCGAAAAGCCGAAATCGCCGACGCGGTTGACGACGAAGGCCTTGATGGCGGCGGCATTGGCGCTGGGCTTGTGATACCAGAAGCCGATCAGCAGATACGATGCCAGCCCGACGCCTTCCCAGCCGAAGAACATCTGCACCAGATTATCGGCCGTCACCAGCATCAGCATGGCAAAGGTGAACAGCGACAGATAGGCGAAGAACCGCGGCTGCGACGGGTCCTCGGCCATATAGCCCCAGCTATACAGATGCACGAGCGCCGACACCGTGGTGACGACCACCAGCATCACCGCCGTAAGCGTATCGACCTTGAAGGCCCAATGGACGCTGAGGTCGCCCGACTGGATCCAGTCGAGCACCGGCACGTCAAACCCTTGCGCCCCCGACAGCCAGAAGCGCGCGAAAATCACCCAGGCGAGCCCGGCGCTGGCGAACAGCCCGGCAGTGGTGACGATCTTGGCCGGCACATTGCCGATGACACGCCCGCCCAGCCCGGCGACAAGCGCCGTCAGCAGCGGCAGAAAGACCAGAAGCTGGATCATCCCTTCATCATATCCGCGCCATCAACCGCGATCGTGCCGCGGTTGCGGAAATAGATGACCAATATGGCAAGGCCGATCGCCGCCTCCGCCGCCGCCACGGTCAGCACGAACATCGCGAAAATCTGGCCATGAACATCGTGCAGGAACGCCGAAAAGGCGATGAAATTGATGTTCACCGCCAGCAGGATCAGCTCGATCGACATCAGGATGATGATGACATTCTTGCGGTTGATGATGATGCCCAGCACGCCGAGCACGAACAGCGCCGCCGCGACGACCAGATAATGCGACAGGCCAATCACAGATCGACCCCGCTGCCAACCACCGGGCGCGCCGGATGCACGGCATTGCCCGGCGTCCGGCGCGCCCGGTGGTTGGTGGCGGGGTCGATCTGTGATTGGCTTGTCGCATTATCTGGTCGTCGCGGCGGCGCTGTTCGTGCTCGGCGTGCTGGGCA
>JANYCM010000363.1 GCA_025360285.1 Sphingomonadales bacterium | reverse complement strand
TGTCTGGTATCTGGCGGACGGCAAGGGCAAGGACCGCGGCGGGCTCGATTTCCCCGGCACCGACAAAACGCCGGATTATTGGGATTTCGCCTATTTCGCCTTTGTACTCGGCATGACCTTTCAGGTATCGGACGTGCAGGTGACATCACACCGCATGCGCCAGCTGGCCCTGGGTCATGGCCTGATCGCCTTCGCGTTCAACATCATCGTGGTGGCGCTGTCGGTCAGCCTCGTCGCCAGCGTGCTGGGCGGCTGACCCTGTCCTACACCGCCCAAATGGGTTAAAACACCACAATGCCGCTCTTTGACATCGCAAAAAATCAATGACGGCGCCGGCCGCGCCCTTTCGAAAGGCCGGGCTCGCATCGGTAAAAAAGGCCGAACCAGGAAAATCAGGAAAATATTACGGCACTGTTTACGATTATGAACAAAAATTCCTAGCCCAGATTGGCGCGCAGCATCCAGGCGGTCTTTTCATGCACCTGCATCCGCTGGGTGAGCAGATCGGCGGTCGGTTCGTCATGGGCAGCATCGGCCAGCGGAAACACCGCCCGCGCCGTACGCACCACCGCCAGTTGGTCGGCGGCGAGAATGCGCACCATCTCCTCGGCCGGCGGTGTGCCATCGGCTTCGGCGATCGTCGCCAATTTGGCAAAGGCCGAATAGCTGCCCGGCGCCGGTGCGCCCAGGGCGCGAATGCGTTCGGCGATCAGATCAACCGCCAGCGCCAGCTCGGTATATTGCGCCTCGAACATCAGGTGCAGTGAATTGAACTGCGGCCCGGTAACATTCCAGTGAAAATTATGGGTCTTGAGATACAGGGTATAGGTGTCCGCGAGCAGGCGTGACAAGCCATCGGCAATCGCCACGCGCTGCTTTTCGTCAAAGCCCAGATCGATCGCGGCTTTATCCGACTTTTTTGCCTTGGCCATCATCAGTCTCCCAAATTCGATGGCCCGACAATAAAAGCCCCGGCGACAATTTCCAATGGATTACGCCACCAGCCATCATCGCCGGGGTCGATCACAGCGGGTATGCGTCAGCGGGTGACTTAGCGGCAGACGACGTTGTTGCGGGCGATCGAATTGCCCAGGATCGCACCAATACCGCCACCGATAACCGTGCCAAGCGTCTTGGAGCCACCCGGCGCGATGACATTGCCGAGCACGCCGCCGCTGATGCCGCCGATGATCAGGCCCGTCGTGCCGTCATCCCGCCGGCAGTAATAGCGGTTGTCGCGGCCACGATAAATGCGGTCATTATAGCCCAGGACGCGCGGCCGATAGGCGTTGCCACCGCGATAATAATTATCGGCATAATAGCCATTGTAGCGTGGATCGGGGCGGTTCCAGCCATAATGGCGACCGCGCTGCCAGTCCCGACCGTCGTCCCGGATCACCACCTGACCGCCCTGCCAGCGATCCTTGCGGAAATCCTGGCGATCATCACGGCGATCATCACGCCGGTCATCGCGCCTGTCATCGCGCCTGTCGTCACGGCGGTCATCGCGCCGATCGGCCTGAAAATCGCGCCGGTCGCCATCATTATGGCCGCGGTCCTGGCCATGGCCATAGGGATCGGCATTCTGGGCAAGGCCTGGGCTGGCAAGCGCGCCAAGCAACAAACTCGCCAAGGGGATCATCATACGCATCGCTGCAACTCCTGTTGTGTTCACCGGCCCCATAGACACGGGCCGGGATGCAGGGTTGCTGAACGCGATGGTAGGGCGATGTTCATGTTCGCCCAGCGGTAGCCGCTACTGCCGAAACAGCGGCCGCCGCCCCGACGCATAGCGATCGCCGGGCGGGGTCGGGCGCGACCATGAACCCGGCCGCTCCGGGCCAAAGGGAGGCATTGCGGGTGCAGGCACGGCCGGGTCGCTCACCGGTTCCAATTTGGCATTTTCGGCCATGTCGGGCTCCTTCTGATCAGGCGGCACAGCGTAGCGCCAGCCGGCCAATGCGACAGCTTCGGACAACAACTAGCGCGCTAGCCAAGTATGATTTCCACTTTATGGATCAGGCTATCATCAAGCAGCGGGATCAACGCCCCCGCCGCCAGCGTCTGGCCATCAACCAGCATCGCTGTCATGCCCCGGCAGACCCCGGCTGGATTTTTGACAGTGATCTCATAGCGTGCCGTGCCGTGCCGATAGGTGATCGTGAAGCCCGGCCAATGCCCTGGAATACAGGGATCGAGCCGCAAGCCACCCGCCTCGACGTGCAAACCGAGCAGTCCCTCTGTCGTCACCCGGTACAGCCACGCCGCCGACCCGGTGTACCAGGTCCAGCCGCCGCGCCCGACATACGGCGGCTGCGAATAGACATCGGCGGCCACCACATAGAGTTCGACCTTGTAGCCATTGATGGCGGCGGGGCTGTCGGCATGGCGGACCGGATTGAGCATCGCCAGCAATTCGCCGGCGCGGTCACCATTGCCCGCCATCGCAAAGGCCAGCGCTGCCCAGGCCGCCGCATGGGTATATTGGCCGCCATTTTCCCGGATGCCCGGCGGATAGCCCTTGATATAGCCGGGATCACGCGCCGGCCGGTCAAACGGTGGTTCGAACAGCAGCACCGGGCCGTCGTCCCGGCGCATCAGATATTTATCCAACGCCGCCATCGCCAGCGCCGCATGGGTCGCATCGCCAGCGCCCGAAATCACCGCCCATGACTGCGCGATCGAATCGATCCGGCATTCACGGTCACCCACCAAACCTAGCGGCGAACCATCATCAAAATAGGCGCGGCGATACCAGTCGCCGTCCCAGCCCATCCCGTCATTCTAATCACCCGTGCCCATCAACGGCAGGCCATGGTCGCCAAGGCCCAGGCTGGCATCCAACGCCAGCGCGACATGGTCGAACAGGCTGGCGCTGCGGCGCGAAACCGGCGGCGCAAAAAAGCTGCTGACCTCGCCGTCGCCGAGCAGCGGGCCTTGCAGAAACGGCACGATCTCATCAAGGACAGCCGTATCGCCGGTCACCCCGATATAATGCGCGACGGCATATACCAGCCAGCCACGATCATCCGAAACCCGTGTCCGCACGCCGCGGCCGGTTTCCGGCAACCACCAATGCTGGACATCACCTTCCTCGAACTGCCGCGACGCCGCCCGCAAAAGCTGGGCACGGGCGATATCCGGCCGCGACAGGCACAGCCCCAGCACATCCTGCCACTGATCCCGAAAGCCATAAGCGCCGCTTGACTGGTAGAGCCCGGTCCGCGCCCACGCCCGGCATGCCAGCGTCTGGTACGGTAGCCAGCGGTTGACCATTAAATCCAGCGCCCGGTCGCGAGTCTTGACCTGGACCAGGAAATCAGCCCGGAACTGCCGTCGATCGGCGTCAGCGTCCGGCCCAACCGGAACCAGTGCTTGGCCGGCAGATCATCCTTGGCAATCGCGATGAAGCTCGCCAGCCGCGCTTCCGAGGCGAGAAGATCATAGAAATTGGCATGGAGCGCCGCATCGCCGCAGCGATAACCGATGGCGAGCAATGCGCGATCGGCGTCGAACAGAAAGCCGAATTGCATCGCATCGAACATCGCCTTGGCACGATGGGCCATCGCCCCCAGCCGCCGGACAAGCTCGTCAGCGGTCTGCGCGGCCGCTGCCAGGCTGGCCAACAGGCCACCGCGTTGCGGATCGGCAACAGGCAGCGTCGCGGCGATGGTCAGCATCGCCCGGCAATGCGCCGATAATTCCGCCAACGGCGGTGTGTCGGCCGCCCGCTGCGTCTAGTCCGCATTGCCCGCCAAGCCGGGCACTGACAGGCCAGCCCAGGGCAGCAAGCTCGCTGCGTCACGCGCTTGCGCGGCGACATTGGCCGCCAGCGCCGACGCCCAGACGATGATATCGCAATCGCCACCGCCCTGCCCCGACCCTGCGCCGCGGCGACATGGTCATCCTCGACAATCTCTCCAGCCACAAAAGCCCAAAGGCCGCCGCCATCCTCAAAGCCCGCGGCGCCTGGTTCCTCTTCCTGCCGCCCTACAGCCCCGATCTCAATCCCATC
>JANYCM010000358.1 GCA_025360285.1 Sphingomonadales bacterium | reverse complement strand
CCGGATGCGAACCGGCGCGCATGGCCGAAGCGGCAAAGCTCAACGAGGGCATGGGTGCCGCCATCATTGACATCAACATGGGCTGCCCGGTCAAGAAGGTCGTCAACGGCCATGCCAGATCGGCCCTGATGCGCGAACCTGAACTGGCGCGCCGCATCATCGAGGCGACGGTAAAGGCCGTGAAGGTGCCCGTGACCCTGAAGATGCGCATGGGCTGGGACCATGCCAGCCTCAATGCCCCCGGACTGGCGCGCGTCGCCGAGGATCTGGGGATACAATTGATCACGGTCCATGGCCGTACGCGGTGCCAGCTTTATACCGGCACCGCGGATTGGGCCTTTGTACGTCAGGTCAAGAATGCCGTTAAAGTGCCTGTTATTGTTAATGGCGATATCTGTTCGGTTGCCGACGCCGAAGCGGCTCTGGACCAATCGGGGGCCGATGGCGTGATGATCGGGCGCGGCGCTTATGGCCGGCCCTGGCTTATCGCCCAGGTAATGGCGGCCCTGACCGGGCGCGTCGTGCCGGCCGATCCGTCGCTGGCCGAACAACATGCGCTGGTCCGTGAACATTATGCCCTGATGCTCGATCTTTATGGTCGCGAAATCGGCGTCAACCTCGCCCGCAAGCATCTCGGGTGGTACACTAAAGGTTTGCATGATTCCGGCACTTTTCGCAACGCTGTCAATCAATTGGCCGATCCGGTGCAGGTAACCGCGATGATCGACACTTTCTACGCGCGGCAGATCGATTCAATCGCGCTGGCGGCCTGATGGCCGGCGCCGCGGAGCTTCTTGCCGGGCTTGCCGTGCCGGCCATCCTTGTCGATCCCGCTGATACCCCGGTGCAGGTCAATCTTGCGGCCGAAAACTTTCTCAACACCAGCCAGGTCGCCCTTGCCGAGCGCGGCTGGGCCGCCGCCTTTGGCGTTGATTCGATGGTCGAGGCGCTTGTGCACCGGGCACGCCGCGAAGGCGGCGGTTGCGCCGCCTATGATTTGCCGTTGCAATTTCTCGGCGGCCGCATGGCGCGCGCCGATGTGCTGGTGGCGCCGGTGGGCGATGCGCCGGGCTGGCTCGCCATCGCCTTTCAGACGCGGTCGGTAGCGACGATGGTCGATCGCCAGGTGCAACGCCAGGGCGCGGCGCGATCGGCGGTCGGGGTCGCGGCCATGCTGGCGCATGAAATCAAGAACCCGCTGTCGGGCATCCGCGGCGCGGCGCAATTGCTCGCGGCCGGTGTCGACAGCGGCGTGCCCGATGAGGACCGGCGCGAACTGACCGATCTGATCGTCACCGAAGTCGATCGCATCGCCAAGCTCGTCGATCGCATGGAAAGTTTCACCGACACGCGGCCGATGCGTTTGCGGCCGGAAAACATCCATGAGGTGCTGGGCCATGTGCGGCGGGTAGGCGAACAGGGCTTTGCCGCCGGGATGACGATCCGCGAACGCTATGATCCATCGCTGCCGCTGGTTGCGGGCAATCGCGATGCACTGGTGCAGGTCTTCCTGAATCTGTTGAAGAATGCCGCAGAAGCTGCTGGTTCTACTGGCCATATTCTGTTGACGACGGCCTTTCGTCCTGGCCTGAAAGTGCGGCCGGAAAGCGGCGGTGCTTCGGTGTCCCTGCCGCTGGAAGTGCGCGTGATCGATAATGGCCCCGGCATTCCGGACGATCTCGTCGATCATATCTTTGAACCCTTTGTCACCTCAAAGCGCGGCGGATCGGGGCTTGGCCTGGCGCTGGTCGCCAAGATCGTCGCCGATCATGGCGGTGTCGTCGAATATGACCGCGCCGGTGAACCCGAGGAAACCATTTTCCGGGTATTGCTGCCTGTCGCCCAGCCCGAAAGGCCCCTTGCCTGATGACCGCGACCATCATTGTCGCCGATGACGATGCCGCCATCCGGACCGTTGTCCGCCAGGCCCTCACCCGGGCCGGGCATCAGGTGCGGTTGACCGATACCGCCGGCGGTCTCGTCAAGCTGATCGAGGAAGGGCACGGCGATGTCGTCATCACCGATGTCATCCTGCCCGACGCCAATGGGCTGGACACGATCCCGCGGCTGCTTGCGTTGCGGCCGGGGCTGCGGGTGATCGTGATGAGCGCGCAGAATACCTTGTCCACGGCGGTGCGCGCCACGGAACAGGGGGCCTTTGACTATCTGCCAAAGCCTTTTGACCTCAATGAATTGACGCGATCAGTTGCGGCAGCGCTGGAAGGCCGCGGCAAGCTGGTGGATGCTGATCGCGACACGGCGCTCGGCGGGGATGATACGCCGCTGATCGGTCGGTCGCCGGCGATGCAGGAAGTCTATCGCCTGATTGCCCGTGTCGTGCCCAATGACCTGACGGTGATGATTTTGGGCGAAAGCGGCACCGGCAAAGAATTGGTGGCGCGCGCCATCCATGATCTGGGCGCCCGATCGGTACGGCCGTTCATTGCCATCAACATGGCGGCGATCCCCCGCGAATTGATCGAAAGCGAATTGTTCGGCCATGAGCGCGGCGCCTTTACCGGCGCGGCCTCACGCTCCGCCGGCAAGTTCGAACAGGCACAGGGCGGCACGCTGTTTCTCGATGAAATCGGTGACATGCCGCTGGAGGCACAGACGCGCTTGCTGCGGGTTTTGCAGACCGGTGAATTCACCACTGTTGGCGGCACGCGCAGCCAGCGCGCCGATGTCCGCATCGTATCGGCGACCAACCAGGATCTGGCATCGCTGACCCAGGCCGGGCGTTTCCGCGAGGACCTTTATTATCGCCTCAACGTCGTGCCGCTGTCGCTGCCCCCGTTGCGGGCGCGCAGCGAGGATGTGCCGGCGCTGGCGCGGCATTTTCTCGATGCCGCCGCCGCCGAGGGTCTGCCGCGCAAATCACTCGACGAGCATGCCATTGCCGTGCTGCGCGCCCATAGCTGGCCAGGCAATGTCCGCGAGCTGGAAAATCTGATGCGCCGCCTGGCGGTGCTGGAACGCGCCGACACCATCACGGGGGCCGCTGTGGTCGCCGGGCTGGGGCCGGCAGTGCGACTGGCCGACCCTGTTGCGACCAGGGGCAATGACAGCCTGGGTGCGGCGGCGGCAGTGCATATCGAGCGCTATTTTGCCGGTTTTCCGGGCCAATTGCCACCCGATGGGGTTTATGATCGCTTGCTCGCCGAAGTTGAAGTGCCGCTGATCGAGGCCTGCCTGGCGGCCGCCGGCGGTAATCAGCTGAAGGCGGCGAAACTGCTCGGCATCAACCGCAATACGCTGCGCAAGAAGTTGACCGACCTGGGGCTCGATCCGGTCATGGCACGGCGCGGCTGATCGCCGACTGAGTGATGATTATGGTTGTTGAAATGTAACACAGCCGTCTGTCGCATTGCCGCAACGACTGTGTTTCTTTTGTCACGCTTCTCGCTTACCATCAGCCGCTGATGACCGATTTGCTGCATGAACCCGCGCCCGCCCGCTGGCGCCAACTGCGCCGGCAGTTGAATCGTTGGGTGGCGCGCGTCGATCTTTATCCGCGGCTGGAAGTGGCGGCTGTCGTGCTGACCATCGTGCTGGGCTGGTCAAGCTATGCACTGCTCACCGGCGGGGCGGCGCCGGCAAATGGCGTGTCACCGCCGCTGGTCACCTTGCTGCTGGTTGCCAATCTGTTGCCGCTGATGGTGCTGGTGGTGTTGATCGCCCGGCGGTTCGCCATATTGCTCGCCAACCGCCGCCGCGGCCTGGCGGGCGCGCAATTGCACGTCCGCATGGTGGCACTGTTTGCCGGCATTGCCGCGGTGCCCACCATCTTGGTGGTCATTTTCGCCTCGCTGCTGTTCCAGTTCGGCGTGCAATTCTGGTTTTCGGACCGGGTGAAGACCATTCTCGATGGCTCCAACCAGGTCGCCCAGGCCTATGTCGAGGAGAATCGCAAGCGTGTGGCCGATGACATCGACGCCATGGTCGGCGATGTCAATAATTACGCCCGCGATTATGGCCTGGGCACGCCGCTGTTCAACGAAGCTCTGCAATTCCAGGTCGCCGCTCGCAACCTGAGCGAGGCCTCGGTCTTTGGACGCGGCCCCGATGGCAAGGTTGCGCCCATCGCCAGCATCGGCATTCCGGGCACCATAATTGCCTCGCGGGTCGCCGGCATTGATCTCGCCAATGCCCGCGCCGGTGCCGCCACGGTTGTCGCCAAGGGCAGTGACCGTATCGAAGCGGTCGTCGCCATGGACCCGATCGGCAGCCATTTCATCTATATCAGCCGCAAGGTCGATCCCGCTGTGCTGGCCCGCGCCGACCGCGCCGCCAGCGCGCTGGGCGAATATCGATCATTGATCGAACGATCCCGGGTCATGCAGTTGCGCTTCAACCTGGTGTTGATGGCGGTATCGCTGCTGACTCTCGCGGTGGCGATATGGTTCGCGCTGTGGTTGGCCAACCGGCTGGTGGCACCCATAGCGCGGCTGGCGCTGGCGGCCGAACGGGTAGGGGCGGGTGATCTCGATGCGCGGGTACCGGTGCGCGGGTCGCCCGATGAAATCGGCACGCTGGCCCGCGCCTTCAACCGCATGACCAGCCAGTTGAAGGATCAGCAGCGCGCGCTGATCGGCGCCAATGCCCAGCTTGATGCGCGGCGGCAATTCACCGAGGCCGTGCTGTCGGGCGTGTCGGCCGGCGTGCTGTCGATCGCACCGGGCGGGGTCATCCGTCACGCCAACCGATCGGCATCGGCGTTGCTCGAAATGCCGGAAACCGGGCTGGCCGGCAAAGCGCTCAGCGCCGTGGTGCCGGAGCTCGCCACCTTGCTGGCCGAAGCGCGGGATAGTGGCGATGCGGCCGGCCAGGTGCGCATCGTCCGCGGCACCGAAACCCAGACGCTGTCTGTACGCATCGCCGCCGAACACCGCGAGGGCCATGACATCAGCGCGCCAGGCTATGTCCTCACCTTCGATGACATTTCGGCGCAGCTTGCCGACCAGCGCCGTGCCGCCTGGGCCGATGTGGCGCGGCGCATCGCCCATGAAATCAAGAATCCCCTGACGCCGATTCAGCTTGCCGCCGAACGCCTGCAACGCAAATTTGGCCGCCAGATCAACGAGGATGCCGATACGTTCGGCGTATTGACGGCCACCATTGTCCGCCAGGTCGGTGATCTGCGCCGCATGGTCGATGAATTTTCGGATTTTGCCCGCCTGCCCAAGCCAGTATTCGCCGCCGAAAGCCTTGAAGGCATCGCCCGCCAGGCACTGGTTTTGCAGGAAGTCGCCTTTCCGGCCATCACCTTCACGCTGACCGTCAGCACCGACAGCCTGCTGGTCTGCGATCGTCAGCAAGTGGCGCGGGCCGTGACCAACCTGGTCAAGAACGCCGCCGAGGCCGTGATGACCCGCATCGAACGCGACGAGATGAGCGGCGCGGCGCCGGCCGGGCATATCGCCCTTGCCATCGAGGATGGCGCCAGCGCGGTGATGCTGACCATCACTGACAATGGCATCGGCCTGCCCGCCGAGGGTCGCGACCGGCTGACCGAGCCCTATATGACAACGCGGGTGCGCGGCACCGGGCTTGGCCTCGCCATCGTCAAGAAGATCGTCGAGGATCATGGTGGCAGCCTTGATCTGGGGGACGCGCCGGGGGGCGGCACCATTGTCCGGGCCCGGTTCAGCCGGATCATCCTGGCCGGCGCCGACAGCCATCAAGAAACCCACCCCAACCCGGCAAGGATCACCGCTTAGATGGCCCTGGATATCCTTATTGTTGATGATGAAGCCGATATCCGCGATCTGATCGCCGGGGTTCTGGGCGATGAAGGCTATGGCACGCGGGTGGCGGCGCACAGCGACGGCGCGCTGGCAGCGATTGCCGAGCGCCGGCCGTCGCTGATCGTCCTTGATGTCTGGCTGCAGGGCTCGGCGCTCGATGGCATCGAACTGCTCGACGAGATCAAGCGCCGCGATCCGACTTTGCCGGTGGTCATCATCTCCGGCCATGGCAATATCGAAACCGCCGTCGCCGCCATCAAGCGCGGCGCCTATGATTTCATTGAAAAGCCCTTCCAGGCCGAACAATTGCTGCTGGTGGTGCGCCGCGCCACCGAAACAGAACGCCTGAAGCGCGAATTCGAAGCATTGAAGGAACGCGTTGGTTTCGATACGGAACTGACTGGTTCAAGCCCGCAGATCAACGCCGTGCGCGCCACCCTTAAGCGCGTCGCCGCCACCGGTTCCCGCGTCCTGATCACCGGCGCCGCCGGGTCGGGCAAGGAAGTCGCCGCGCGCCTGTTGCATCAATGGAGCCCGCGTGAAGGCGCGCCCTTTGTGGTGGTAAGCGCCGCCAGGATGACGCCGGAAACCGTCGAAGAAGCGTTGTTCGGAGCGGAGGAGGGGGGGCATGTCGTGCGCTCCGGCCTGTTCGAACAGGCGCATGGCGGCACCTTGTTCCTCGATGACGTCGCTGACATGCCGATGCCGACCCAGGCCAAGATATTGAGGGTGCTGACCGAACAGATTTTTCAGCGCGTCGGCGGTTCGCGCTGGGTGCGGGTCGATGTGCGGGTTATCAGCGCCACATCGCGTGACCTTGTTGCCGAAATTGCCGGCGGGCGTTTCCGCGAGGATCTGTATTACCGCCTCAACGTTGTGCCGGTGCGCCTGCCGTCGCTTGCCGAACGCCGCGAGGATGTTGCCGAACTGGTGCAATATTTCCTCACCCGCTACGCTGCCGAGCGCCGGGTTTCGACGCCGATGTTGACTGAAGATGCCATGGCGGCGCTGCAAACCTATGATTGGCCGGGCAATGTCCGCCAGTTGCGCAATGTCGTCGAACGCACCCTGATTCTGGCGCCAACCGAGCGCGTTGCCAACATCGATATCGACATGCTGCCGTCTGAAGTCACCGCCGAACCGGCCCGGCTGGTGCCCGGCCAGGCGGTGCGATCGATCATGGGCACACCCCTGCGTGAAGCTCGTGAAGCCTTTGAGCGTGAATATCTGCGCGCCCAGATCCGGCGTTTTTCCGGCAATATTTCGCGCACTGCCGTCTTTATCGGCATGGAACGATCGGCGCTGCACCGCAAGTTGAAGGCCCTGGGCCTGAGCGACGATCCGGGCGAGGATGTGGCCACCGACGGCGAATAACCAACGCCGGCATTGAGATTTGGCCGTCGAACCACTACCATTGGCTGGTCCGAGCCTGGCAGGCCCGGTCGCCGACGCCGGGCAACGGGGCGATCGCGGTCGAAACATCGGCCGCCAACAAGATCGGATAGACGCACATGGCCGACAAAGCGCAGAATTTGCAGGAAATGTTCCTGAATGCCGTCCGCAAGACCAAAACCCCGGTGACGATGTTCCTGGTCAATGGTGTAAAATTGCAGGGCGTCATCACCTGGTTTGACAATTTTTCGGTGCTGCTGCGCCGCGATGGCCATTCGCAACTGGTGTACAAGCACGCCATTTCGACAGTGATGCCAGCCGCACCGGTGCAGATGTTCGATGCCGAACGCGATGAAGGCGATACTGATTGAAGCCTGACACAACATCGCCGGCGAAGCCATTA
>JANYCM010000357.1 GCA_025360285.1 Sphingomonadales bacterium | reverse complement strand
AGATCGGCATAACCGATGACCGCCGGATCAAATGTGATGCGGACGGCTTCGGCATGGCCAGTGCGGCCGGAACAGACCTGTTCGTAGCTGGGATCGACAACGGAACCGCCGATATAGCCCGATTCCACATGTTCGACGCCGCGCAATTCGTTGAACACTGCCTCCGTGCACCAGAAACAGCCACCGGCGAGGGTTGCGATTTGATGGGTCATGGGGTTCTCTTTCCGGCATTATGATGCGGCCATAGCGGGCCGAATGCGATCAGGGTTGCGGCCTGACTCTAGGCGGTCCCGGCTTGCCTTGAAAGGGCGAACACGCCGGGAAATTTTGGCCAAGATAATCGAATTGGCAGGCCGGGCGCCGAAAAATGCGATTTTGTTTCGCTATCGCGTCGAATCACCATCCTTCGATCTGGTGCCACCGTTAGTAAAATGTTATCCACAGGGTGCGACTCGGGGGAGTTCTTTTCAATCCAGCGCTTTTGGGCCGCAATGTGGTGGCGGCCTCGCTGGTTTGTTTGGTCGCCGCCGCGCGCGGGGTCAGCATAAAAAGTCGGATCAGATGATGAATCCTTACGAGCCCAATCTGCGCAATACCACAGCGCGTCTTTCGGCCTGGATCCGCGGCTTGCTGCGAACGTATCGCAAGCCGCTGCTGGTCATTCTGGCGGCCACCGCGACTATGGCCGTTGGTGTCAGCGCCAGCCAGGCGCCGCAGCCGCAATTGGCAATGATCGCGCACTAATACAAAGCGCCGGCGGCAATTCGACGATAGCGAGGAAAACCGGCGCACCCGGCCCTTTCAACCGCAGACAAGCGCTGCTACCCAGAATCAACAAGGCCGCAAAGGCCGTCATCCTGGGGAGCAATCGATGGACAAGCGCGAGATGCAGCCGCCAGCGGCCAACGCTGCCTCGCCTCCCGCTGCTGACCCAACCACCCTGGACAGCAACGCCAAACCTTTGCCGGACATGCCGCCAATCGGCGGCGCCTATGCCAAATATGTCCTTGGTTTGCTTGTTCTGGTCTATGCGATGAACTTCATCGATCGCCAGATCCTGGCCATCCTGGCCGAGGACATCAAGCGCGATCTGAAGCTGTCGGACGCCGATCTCGGCTTTCTCTATGGCACCGCCTTTGCGGTATTCTATGCGCTGTTCGGCATCCCGCTCGGTCGCCTGGCTGATAATTGGGTGCGCACGCGGCTGCTCAGCCTTGGCCTGTTCGTCTGGTCATCGATGACGGCGCTGTCAGGGCTTTCGACCAGCTTTTTGCAGTTGAGTCTGGCCCGCGTCGGGGTCGGCGTCGGCGAGGCATCGGCCAGCCCTTCGGCATTCTCGATGCTCTCCGACTGGTTCCCGCGTGAAAAGCGCGCCACGGCGCTGGCGATCTATTCGGCCGGGCTTTACCTCGGCGGCGGGGTATCCTTGCTGATCGGTGCGGTAGTGGTCAAAGCTTGGAATGCCGCTTATCCCATCGCTGGGCCCCTGGGACTTGTTGGCTGGCAAGCCGCCTTCCTCGCCGTCGGCTTTCCAGGGCTGCTGCTGTCATTCTGGGTTTCGACGCTGAAGGAGCCGACCCGTGGCCGTGCCGAAGGATTGCCCGAACCGCCCAAGGTCAAAAATGTCGGCCGCAAGCTGTGGGAGGATGTGTCGAGCGTAATCCCGCCGCTGACTCTGTTTCACCTGGCCCCGTTTGGCGCGCGTGTGCTTGCCACCAACATAGCGGTGGCGAGTGCCTTTGCCTTACTGGCAACATTGCTGATCAAAGTCACCGGTGATGTGCCGCAATGGCTGGCAATTTGCCTTGGCGGCTATGCCGTTACAAGCTGGGCGCAATCGCTCAAACAGCGTGACGCGCCGACCTATGCGCTGATCTGGGGCACGCCGACCTTCCTTCTCGCGCTGATCGGCTTTGGATCGATTTCCTTTGTCGGCTATTCGATCGGCTTCTGGGCGGCACCCTATGCCATCCGCACCTTTGTCGTACCGATGGAAGCGGCCGGTGGCCCGCTGCCCTGGTATGCCAGCAAGGCGATGGTTGCGCTCATCCTGGGCGGCTGGGGGGCGGCGGGCGGCTTTTTGGGCGTCGTCATCGGCGGTTTTGCGTCGGATTGGTTCAAGAAGCGCCATGCCTCGGGCCGGATCCTGGTTGCCAGCCTGGCGACACTGGTGCCAGCACCCTTCGTCTGGCTGATGTACACAACCAATGATTTGGGCTGGTTCCTGCTGTTCAACATCCCGCTGGCCTTTGGCAGCATGTATGTCGGCATTGCCGCAGCAACGACGCAGGATCTGGTGCTGCCGCGGATGCGCGGCGCCGCCACTGCCACCTATTTCATTGGTACCACATTGCTTGGACTGGGGCTTGGCCCCTATTTCACGGGTGCCATATCAAAGGCGACCGGTAGCCTGGCCACAGGCGTTTTATCGCTTTTGCTGATGGCGCCGGTGACCTTGACCTGCCTTTATCTTGTTTACCGCAAGCTGCCGGTGGCGGAGGCGACCCGTGTTGAACGGGCTCGCGCCGCCGGCGAACTCATCTGAACCCCGGAGCAATTCATGAAGATCGAAAAGCTGTTTTCCGTCGCCGGCAAGACCGTCGTGATCACCGGCGGCAGCCGCGGCATCGGTGAAATGATCGCCCGCGCCTATGTCGAAAATGGCGCCACCGTCATCCTGTCGAGCCGCAAGGCCAAGGATGTCGAACATCTCGCCGCCGAACTGGGTAGCGCGGCCCATGCCATCCCCGCCGACCTGTCGGACATGGCCGAGATCGACCGGTTCGCGGCGGAAGTCGCCAAATTGACGCCGCGAGTTGATGTGCTGTTCAACAACGCCGGGGCTTCCTGGGGCGCCGGTTTTGATGATTTCCCCGAAAGTGGCTGGGACAAGGTGATGGACATCAACGTGAAGTCGGTGTTTTTCCTGACGCAGCGCCTGATCAAGCTGCTCGAGGCCGCCGCCACACCCGAAAACAATGCGCGGATCATCAATATCGGGTCGATCGACGGCATGCATGTGTCGGGTATCGAAACCTACAGCTATGCCGCTTCCAAGGCCGCCGTCCTGCATCTGACGCGGATGATGGCAAAAAATCTGGCCGGCCGGCACATTGCCGTGAACGCCATCGCTCCGGGCTATTTCCCGTCAAAGATGACCGCCGCGATTGCCGAAGAATTTGCCGCCGGATCGCTTGCGGCAACCCCGATGCAGCGGCGCGGAACAGCCGATGACATGGCCGGTGTAGCGCTGTTCCTCGGGTCGGCCGCATCGGCGTTCCTGTGCGGTTCGGTGGTTACGGTTGACGGCGGCTATGCAACGACCGTTTGAGGCAGAACTTTAGGGAATTTGCCCCATTTTCGGGCAGGTGATGGCGGTTTTGGCAATTTCGATGCACAAAATACCATAGCGCCGGCGCGATTTCGGCAGTTTTCCGTTGAATTTCGCGCTATGGTCGGACTGGCACGAGTTTTGCTGGGTGCGTGATAAATCCATGGGGTGTAGTGTGAAAAAGATCGAGGCCGTGATCAAACCCTTCAAGCTCGACGAGGTGAAGGAGGCGCTTCACGAAGTCGGTGTGTCCGGCATTACCGTCACCGAGGCCAAGGGTTTCGGCCGCCAGAAGGGCCATACCGAGCTTTATCGCGGCGCCGAATATGTCGTCGATTTCCTGCCCAAGGTGCGGCTGGAAGTCGTTGTCGATGATGACCAGGTCGAACGCGTTGTGGAGGCCATTGCCAATGCGGCGCGAACCGGCCGGATCGGTGACGGCAAGATCTTCGTTTCCGCCATCGAAAGCGCGGTGCGCATCCGCACCGGCGAGCGCGATTCAGACGCCATCTGAAATTTTTTTGACAGCCAGAACACCGAAAGGGCCAGACGAACATGGGCAAGAAAGCCAACGCCATCCTCGACATGATCAAGGAAAAAGAGATCGAATGGATCGATCTGCGGTTTACCGACCCCAAGGGTAAATGGCAGCATCTGACAATGGTTTCCGGCGTCGTCGATGAAGACATGCTGACCGATGGTTTCATGTTCGATGGCTCGTCGATCGAAGGCTGGAAGGCGATCAATGAATCCGACATGATTCTGATGCCCGATCTCGATGCCACCTATATTGATCCGTTCTCGGCCACCCCGATGCTGATCCTGATCTGCGACATTGTCGAGCCCTCGACAGGCCAACTTTACAGCCGTGACCCACGTTCGACCGCCAAGCGCGGCGAAGCTTATCTGAAATCGACGGGGATCGGCGACACCATCTATATTGGCCCCGAAGCGGAATTCTTCGTCTTCGATGATGTGCGCTTTGGCCTCGGCTATGGTGAAGGCTTCTACCATCTCGACGACATCGAACTGCCGGGCAATTCCGGAAAAATCTATGAAACCGGCAACATGGGCCATCGCCCGCGCGTCAAGGGTGGTTACTTCCCCGTCGCCCCGGTCGATTCGGCCGTCGATCTGCGCGGCGAAATGGTCTCGACGATGCTCGAAATGGGGCTCCCTTGTGACAAGCATCACCATGAAGTCGCCGCCGCCCAACATGAACTCGGCCTGACCTTCGGCACGCTGACCACCACGGCCGACCGCATGCAGGTTTACAAATATGTCGTGCACCAGGTCGCCCATGCCTATGGCAAGACCGCGACCTTCATGCCCAAGCCGATCAAGGATGATAACGGCAGCGGTATGCACACGCATTTGTCGATCTGGAACGGTAAGACGCCGCTGTTTGCCGGTGATGGCTATGCCGGGCTTTCCGAACTGGCGCTGTTCTTCATCGGCGGCATCATCAAGCACGCCAAGGCCTGCAACGCCTTCACCAACCCGTCGACCAACAGCTATAAGCGGTTGGTGCCGGGCTTTGAAGCGCCGGTGCTGCTCGCCTATTCGTCGCGCAACCGGTCGGCCTCGTGCCGCATTCCGTACGGCAGCGGCGGCAAGGCCAAGCGCGTGGAAGTCCGCTTCCCCGACGCGATGGCAAATCCATACCTGTGCTACACGGCGCTGCTGATGGCTGGCCTGGATGGCATTGAAAACCGCATCCACCCCGGCGCGCCGATGGACAAGAACCTCTATGATCTGCCGCCCAAGGAACTGAAGAAGGTTCCAACGGTCTGCGCGTCACTGCGCGAAGCCCTGGCGGCGCTCGACAAGAGCCGCGCCGTGTTCACCAAGGGCGGCGTGTTCACCGACGACCAGATCGACGCCTATATCGAACTGAAGATGCACGATGTGCAACGCTGGGAAATGACCCCGGCGCCGGTTGAGTTCGATATGTATTACAGCGCATAAGACGAAGCGAGGCGAGGGCCAGCCCCGCCGGACTCGTCCGACGAAAGCCCGGGCTTTGCCCGGGCTTTTTTCATATGAAATACTGACTTTCTTGTGCGCCGCACCAATCCGGCATTCGCGCTGCCAGCAGCCGGACAAAGGCGCCAAAATCCCCGAATCCCAAGAAAAAAGGGCCGGTGCTTTCGCACCGGCCCTAAGTCTATCCTTGGGGAGGATCGCCATAATGGCATGACTGTTGTGCGCTGCAACACGGCATATTGCAATGCAAAAAATGCGCCTCGCGCAAATTTTTTCGAAAGGATTTGGCGGCCGCCGCGTTCGCCCCCTGTTCTCCCCGCCGCCATCGCCCTATAAGCGCAGCATGAGCGACTTGTTCGCCGCCACCGCGGCCCCCAGCGATTATGATGCCAGCCATATCGAGGTGCTGGAGGGGTTGGAGCCGGTGCGCCGCCGCCCCGGCATGTATATCGGCGGCACCGATGAACGCGCCCTGCATCATCTCGCCGCCGAAGTGCTCGACAATGCCATGGACGAGGCCGTCGCCGGCCATGCCAGCCGCATCGAGGTGACGCTGGAAGCCGATGGCAGCCTGACGATCAGCGACAATGGCCGCGGTATTCCGATCGACCCGCACCCGCGCTTTCCCGATAAATCGGCGTTGGAAGTCATCATGACCATGCTGCATTCGGGCGGCAAGTTCAGTGGCAAGGCCTATGCCACGTCGGGCGGCCTGCACGGCGTCGGCATTTCGGTGGTCAATGCGCTGTCGTCGGACATGACGGTGGAGGTGGCGCGCAACCGCGAGCTGTTCCGCCAGGGCTTTTCCCGCGGCTTTCCAACGTCGAAGCTGGAAAAGCTCGGCGCCGTGCCCAACCGCCGCGGCACCACCATCCGCTTCCTGCCTGACACACAAATCTTTGGCGGCGAAGCCAAATTCCGCGCCTCGCGCCTCTACAAGCTCGCCCGATCAAAGGCCTACCTGTTCGGCGGCGTCGAAATCCGCTGGAAGGCGGCGCCGGCGCTGATCGATGGCGATACCCCCGAAACCGCCGTGTTCCAATTCCCCGGTGGCCTGGCCGACCATCTGAAGGAACGCCTTGGCGACCGTGAAATGGTGACGCCGGAAATTTTCGCCGGCCGCACCGACCTTGCCGACAACAAGGGTGCCGTCGAATGGGCCTGCGCCTGGCCGCACTATGGCGAAGGTGCCGCCAGTTTCTATTGCAACACCATTCCCACCCCCGATGGCGGCACCCATGAAACCGGCCTGCGCACCGCACTGACGCGGGGCCTCAGGAACTACGCCGCGCTCACCGGCAACAAAAAGGCCGGCGAGCTTTCGGGCGAAGATGTTTTCACCGGCGCCGAAATCATGCTGTCGCTGTTTATCCGCGATCCGCAATTCCAGAGCCAGACCAAGGACCGCCTGACCAGTCCGGAGGCGACAAGGCTGGTCGAAAACGCCATCAAGGATCATTTCGACCATTGGCTGACCGGCTCAGGCGAACGCGGCAAGGCGCTGCTGGCGTTCGTCATCGAGCGCATGGAGGATCGCCTCCGCCGCCGCGCCGAACTGCTGGTCAAGCGCAAGACCGCGACCAGCAAGCGCAACCTGCGCCTGCCCGGCAAGTTGACCGATTGTGCCCGCAGTGATTCGGCCGGCACCGAATTGTTCATCGTCGAAGGCGATTCGGCCGGCGGTTCGGCCAAACAGGCGCGCGACCGGATGACCCAGGCGATCCTGCCCATCCGCGGCAAGATCCTCAACGTCGCCAGCGCCAACGCCGCCAAGATCGGCGCCAACAGCGAAGTCGCCGACCTGATCCAGGCGCTCGGCTGCGGCACCCGCGGCGCTTATCTGCCCGATGCCCTGCGCTATGAACGCATCGTCATCATGACCGACGCTGAGGTCGATGGCGCCCATATCGCCACCCTGTTGATGACCTTCTTCTTCCAGGAA
>JANYCM010000313.1 GCA_025360285.1 Sphingomonadales bacterium | reverse complement strand
GGGGTGGGGGTGGCGCTTTTCGCTACCGAGGGGCGAACCCCAATCCCGCTCGCGCAAGAGCGCGAGTCGCCCTCCCCGCAAGGGGGAGGGAGTCTGTCTTGGCCCGGAAATTGCTGGGCAATCGCCAAACCGCCGCCATCAAAAGGAACGGCCCATGCGATCCCTGCTTTACCTCCCCGCACTCCTCGCCCCCCCCGCTCTCGCCGCCGGCCTGCACCCGGTGGCCGACCTCCAGGCGGCGGTTGAACGCTTTGCCGGGGCGCCGGCGCTGGTTGATCCGCGATTGATCCTGCCGGCCTGTGCGGCGCCGGACTTTGCCTGGGGCCCGCGCGGCCAAAGCGTCCAGGTGCATTGCGGCGCCCCGGAATGGCGGGTGTTCGTTGCGCTGGGGGGCGATGGCCGCCTGCCGCAAACCGCTCCACAAAGCCCCGCCCCGGGATTAACCACGCCCCTCATACGGCGCGGTGATCGCGTGGTGGTGGAGGCCGGCGGCGAGGGCTTTGTCGTCGGGCTGGACGCCGTGGCCGAGGCGGATTCGCGTGATGGCCGGGTGGCGTTGCGTGCCAGCGGCGGCGGGCGCCGGCTGATCGGGCTGATCAGCGAGGACGGGGCGGTGCGAATAAATGGTTTAAACGCCGTGGTGAATCGCCGTTAACCGCAATGTTGGTGCACCCTGAGCCGTTCCAAGGGGCATGACAGATGATGAGGACGATATGATCGATGGTGTCTTCAGGGGGCAACCGCTCCGGCCCCCGCAACTTGGTGCGGCGGGGGGTGCCACGCCGGCAGCGGCGGTGACGCCGACGCCGGCGGGCACGACTGCTGCCGCCGAAACCAGCGGGCTGTCACGCATCGCCCGCGATCTTGCCGCGTCGCCGCCGGTGGACAGCGCCAAGGTCGATCGGCTGCGCACCGCCATTGCCGCGGGCACCTATCGTGCTGATCCGGATGCGATTGCGGCAAAAATGCTGGCGCTGGAAACGCCGCTCATGCCGGTCAAGCGCGGCTGACAATGGGCGCCCCAGGGGAATCCGACGCCGAAGCGGGGGCCGAAAGCTTCACGGCGCTGGTTGCTGCCATCCGCGGCGAACTGGCGGCACTGGCGGCGGAGGATGCCGCCGCCATCGAAGCGGCAACGGCAGTGAAGCTGACGGCGCTGGCGGCGGTCAACGCCGATATCGCCGCCGGGGCACCGCCGCAGCGCGCTTTGCTCGAACAGGCGCGCGATCTGAATGCCGAAGCGGCACTGCGGGCACGGGCCAAGCTGCTTTCGGTCGAACGCCGGTTGACGGCGGTGGCGGTGGCGGCGGGCAAGCCGGCAGCGCTGGTGTACGGCCGCGACGGCCGCTGGGCCTGAAGCAGCAGCATCATTGTCTTTGGGCTGGCACAGGCCTTGCAAGGATAGCGTGACGACAGAGTGAGGCAGAGACGGCGGCGCAGGTGCGTTCGCCGATGGGGGAAGCCATGACCAGGCCAGAGGCGACCAGATGACGGGGATCGAAGCCCTGGCGACGCGCGCCGCTGCGCCGGTGCTGGCTGCCGTGCGCGATGCAGCAGCGCGGACGGGGACGGATTTTTCCTATCTGCTGGCGCAGGCGCGGCTCGAATCGGGCCTCAATCCGCTGGCCCGCGCCGCGACATCGAGCGCGCGGGGGCTGTACCAGTTCACGTCGGCGACCTGGCTGGAGACGGTGCGCAAACATGGTGCCGACCATGGCCTGGGCTGGGCCGCGGAGGCCCTGCAGCAGGGCGCGGCCAGTGCCGGCAGCGCGGCACGTGAGGCAATCCTGGGGTTGCGCAACAATGCCGAGGCAGCGGCGTTGATGGCCGGCGAATTCGCCCGTGACAATGCCGCCAAGCTGGAGGCGAAACTGGGCCGGGCGGTTGGCGCACCGGAACTGTATCTGGCGCATTTCCTGGGGGCGGGCGGCGCCGCCAAGTTTTTGGGGGCGATGGCCGGCACGCCGGGCGCGGCAGCGGCGGCCGTTGTGCCGGCGGCAGCAGCGGCCAATCATGGCGTGTTCTATGCGGCCGATGGCAGTGCGCGGTCGCTGGCCGAGGTTTATGGGCGGTTTGCGGCGAAGCTGGCAGGGGCGGGGGAGAAACCCCTCTCCCCGCTCGCCGCAAGCGCGGCGAGTCGCCCTCTCCCTCAGGGGGCGAGGGGAAGCGACGCGCTGCTGCGCGCTCGTCTGCTCCTTGCCGGGCTGGGCGGTTGATGGCGGGCCTGTCCCTCACTGGCGCACGCGCGCTGCTCGGCCGCGCCGATCCGCAGGCGGCGCTGCTGCCGGTTGCCATTCTGATGCTGGTGCTGCTGATGGTGGTGCCGGTGCCGGCGCTGCTGCTCGATCTGTTCTTCATACTTAACATCGGCATTTCGCTGATCGTGCTGATGGTGGCGATCAACACGAAAAAGCCGCTGGATTTTTCGGCCTTCCCGACGGTGCTGCTGTTCGCCACCCTGCTGCGGCTATCACTGAATGTCGCCTCCACCCGCGTCGTCCTCGTGCATGGCCATCAGGGCACGGCGGCGGCTGGCCATGTTATCGAGGCGTTTGGCGCGTTTCTGGTCGGCGGCGATTATGTCG
>JANYCM010000278.1 GCA_025360285.1 Sphingomonadales bacterium | reverse complement strand
CGCGCGCCTTCCTGGGCCAGCGCCTTGGTGAAGCCATGGATGCCGGATTTGGCGGCGGCATATGTACTGACGCAGCGCCGCGAGCGCGCATGGCGAAGCCAAGCGAGCCGACAGGCGCAAGACCGGCCGGCGGGGCGGTCCGGCCTTCCCGGACCGAACCCGTCCGATGTCAGCATGGGCTTTGCCCATGCCCTTGCTTACTTACCCTTACTTCCTTCCTTCCCTGTCTTCCGTCCTTCTGCCACCCCACCCCGATGACCCAGAAACACTCCCTCACCATCGCCGGCCACGCCACCTCGCTGACGCTGGAACCGATCTTCTGGGACGCGCTCACCGAAGCGGCGCGGTCCGAAGGCAAATCCCTCGCCGCTCTCGTTGCTGAAATCGATGAAGCCCGCACCACCAACCTCTCAAGCGCGGTCCGCGTCTGGCTGTTCAGGCGGACGCTGGCAGGGGCGGGTGCTGCCGCCGGCGGATGAGTTCTTTATCGCAAGAATCCTGCATCCAAGCCCCCCCTAAAACGGCACGTCAAAAATCGCCTTCACCACCCATTTGTCCGCCCCGGTAAAACCCCGCCCCACCCCGAAATCAAACACGAACGGCTTGCGGTCGAAATCCACCACGGCGAAAACCTGGGTCGCCTGCTGGTGGACGGGATCAAAGCCCGCCAGTGATCCGAAATCGCGATAGGCCTCCGCCCCGATCATCACGCCGCGCGCCACGGTGCGGCCGATTTTCACCCCCGGCGAAAAATCCGGCGTGCTGCTCCGCGCCGGCCCGGCGAGGGTGAATTCCAGATTGGGGTTGAAAATCATCAGCCAGTCGCCCGATCGCCAGCCCAGGATCGGCCGCAACTCCACCCCGGTCTTGCCGATTTCGAAGCGCCCGCCGATGCGGCCGAGTTCGACATTGACGCCGTAAAACACCCCGCCATCCGGTGCCGGATGGATGATATATTTCAACCGCAGCTTGGCCCCGGCCAGCCAGGCCTTGCCCTGATGATCGACCAGGCCATTGATATACAGGCCCGCCTCCAGGCCATGGCCCAGGCCATAGCTGAATTCCGGGGTCAGCCGTGTCGCGCCGCCGGTGGTGATTTCGCCGGCATAGCCCGGCGTCACATTGCCATCGATCGAATGATTGACGTGCAGTTCCAGCCCGAAGACGCCCCTGGCGTTGAAACTGTCGTCATAGACCTGGATTTCATCGGGCAGCGCGGCATGGACCGGGGCGGCCGCGGCGAAAGCGGCGAGGATCAGCAAGCGGCGAAACATCCACCCGGCTTACAGTCCCGGCCCACCTGGTGTCGAGCACTCGCCGCAGCCACTGGCTTGCAAACCAGGCGGACATGTGTCATTTTTTAAGCGTCATATGACGGAGTTGTGCTGATGCCCGAATTTGCAGCCACCACCGCGGATATTGCGGCTGCCTTGCTCGGCGGCCGCCGGGCGCTGGAGCATAGCCTTGCCGGCCCGATGGATATCCATGCCATGATCCTTGGCGGTGTTCCCGGCCGGGCGCTGTTGACCCTCATCGATAATGTCGATCTGATCCGCAACGAAGCCGGTCTGGAAAAGGCTGTCGGCATCAGTCTGCGGACTGTGCAGCGCAAACGCGCCGGTGCGCGCGATACAAAACTCAGCATCGAACAGGGCGGCCGGACATGGAAATTCGCCGAAATATTGGCGCGCGCCACGCGGATTTTCGGCGCGCAGGCCGCTGCCGAGGCCTGGCTCGATACGCCGGCGATGGGCCTTGACCAGCAACGCCCGCTTGATTTTCTGGCCACCCCCGCCGGTGTAACAATGGTCGAAACCCTGCTCGAACAGATTGAATATGGCATTTATGCGTGATGGCGCCGCCAGCAGCGCGCGGCATGACGCCACTGCCGGCGGCACTGGGCGGGCAGGGGCTATGGGCATGGCGGCTCGATATGGATATCCATGCCGCCAGCTGGGACAGCGGCGAAGGTGCCTTTCGCGTCGGCGGGCGCTGGAATTCAAAGGGCATTCGCGCCGTCTATTGTGCCCTTGATCCGGCAACCGCGATCCTGGAGGTGGCCGTCCACAAGGGCTTTCGTACGCTCGATACCGTGCCGCACGTCCTGACGGCGCTGGCGGTCGATGCCATTGGATCGGTTCATGTCTTGCCGCCCGATGCGGTCCCAGACGCGCGCTGGCTGCACCCCGGCCTGCCCGGTGCCGACCAGCAGGCGTTCGGGGATAAACTGCTCGCCGCACATGATTTTATCATCTTGCCGAGCGTTGTGTCATCCCACAGCTGGAACCTGATCTTCGACAGCGCCCGCGCCGCCGGCAGCTATCGGCGCCAGAAGCAGGGCGCCTTTGTGCTTGATCCCCGGCTGCATGGCGGGCGGTAACACGCCTTTCGGCCTTACGCCGACCGTTCCGCCCGGTCCTTGGCGTTGGTGGCCTGGATCGACCCTTTGATCATGCTCCAGTCATCGCCATCCAGCGCCGAAAGCCCATGAAAATTGCCGCCCGATGCCAGCCATTGCCCGCCATCCAGGGGGATGACCGCGCCGGTGAGATAGTCGCACCCCGGCGCCATCAGGAAGACGGCGAGGTTGCACAGTTCCGAATGTTCACCCATGCGGCGCAGCGGGATGGTGTCGGCGCTGGTGCCGGCGCCGGTCTTGGCGGCCAGCGGCGCCGGCATCAGCCGTTCCCAGGCGCCCTTGGTGGGGAAGGGGCCGGGCGCGATGGCGTTGGCGCGAATGCCCTTGGGGCCCCATTCCTGCGCCAGGCTCTGCGTCATCACGGCAACGCCGGCCTTTGACATGGCACTGGGCACGGTGAACGGCCCGCCGGTCCACACCCAGGTGGTGACGATGGACAATATGTTGCCCTTCAGCCCGCCAGCGATCCAGCGCTTGCCCGCCGCCACCGTGGTGTTGAAGGTGCCAGCGGCGACGATCGAGGCGATGGCGTTGAAGGCGTTGGGCGACAGATCTTCGGTCGGCGAGATGAAATTGCCGGCGGCGTTGTTGACGAGACCCGTCAGTGGCCCCGCATCGAAGATCGCCTGCATCGCTTCATCGATGGCGCCGCCGTTGCGGATATCAACCGCCATCGCCGTTACCTTGCCGCCGGTGGCCGCGGCGATTTCAGCCGCCGCCGTATCGAGCACAGCCCCGCGCCGGCCCCAGATCACCACCTCGGCCCCCAGCGCCGCAAAGGCTTCGGCCATCGACCGGCCCAGCCCGGTGCCGCCACCAGTGACAAGGATCTTCTGGCCCTGCATCAGGGCGGGTGCGAACATGGTCATGGTGGTGTCTCCCCAGGTTATTGCGCTTCTTGTCGGCGCGATCGGCGCGGGGGGAAAGCTGGCAAATGGTGCGGTTTTCTTTTCCCTCCCCGCAGCCGTTAAGCGACGCGAAGCGTCAACGGGGGGGACAGAATCTCCCTACCCGATCAGCAAGATCGGCACTAACGCCCCCGCCGCCAGCATGATGATCGACAGCCGCCGCATCGCCTTGTTGTTGAGCGCCACGACAATACCGAGCAGCGCCGATAGCATAAGGCCGATGCCCATCACCACGGTAAAAATCTGCATCGGCAGGCGTGACCGCGGTTTGGCGGGCTTTTGCGCCGGGGCAAAGGGATCGGCGAGGGCGGCCTTCGCCTTGGCCGCCGCCGCGACAGCCGGATCGATGACGGGTTTGGCGGGCGGTTTGACCGTTTCGGCAACGACCGGCCTGGCGCGCTTCGGCCGCGGTGGCCCCTGGTCCTTGTGGATGGCGGCCAGCCAGACGATCCAGGTCGGCGGCGGCCCGCCCCAGCCCTTTTCCTCCTGCAGGCGAAAGGTCTGCAACGCGCCGCTGATCGCGAAGAAAATGATGGCGGGGGCGAAGAATACCCCCAGGTAGAAGTGAAACTGGCGCAGCTTGCGCTGGGTCTGGATATTCATGGGGTAACCTTTCAGGAGCGATCAGCGCGGCGCGGCGCCGACCGACAGGCGGGTGAGCGGGTGGCTGGCGCCGGCATTGGGCACCCAGCCGGCGACGTTGCGGCCGACCAGGGCCCAACGCACCGGCGCGAACAGGCCGATCAGCGGCGGGCCGTCGGCAAGCAGCGCTTCAGCACGGGCGACCTGCGCGGCGCGTTCGGCCGGGCCGGCGCGGGCGGCGGCGGCAAGCGCGGCATCGGCCGGGCGGTTGCACCAGGGGCCGGTGCCGCAGCGGAAGCGGGTGAGCAGGGCCAGCGGATCGGGCACGGCGATGCTGGCCTCGCTGACCGCGAGATCGAAGGCGCCGCGCGCCACCAGCCGGTCGCGCACATCTGCTTCGACCTGGGTGACCGACAGCAGCACGCCGAGGGGTGCCCAGCCGGCGGCGACGCTTTCGGCGATGCTGCGATGCTCGCGGCCGGGGGGCAGCAACAACACCAGCCGCAGCGGATGCGCCGGCGTCCAGCCCGCGGCGGTGAGCAAACGCCGGGCTTCGGCAAGCCGCGCCTCGGCGGACAGCGCTGTCCAACCGGGAATCGCCCGCGGCGCACCGGGATTCTTACCCGCATCCCCGGCTGCGATACCCGCCGCGCCCGCGCCAGCTACCGTGTCGCCCGCCCCACTATCCGCATTTGCCCCGCTATTTCCCGCCAGCGACGGTGGCAGCAGGCCCGCCACCGGCACCATGGCGCCGATGCCATACCCGGCCGTCAGTGCCGGCCGGTCGATCGCCATGGCCAGCGCCCGGCGCACCCCGGAATCGGCGAGGGGGCCGTGCAAGCCATTGGCAAGATAGCCATAAACCCCCCACAATGGATCGATGCGCAGTGCTTCCGGCCGCGCCGCCGACCGCGCCGCCGCCAGCCCGGCAAGCCCGGCGCCGATCACCACATCCGCCCCACCGCGCCCGAACAGCGCCACCGCCGCCTCGGGCTCGGTGCTGGTTATGCCGATCGTGGCGGGCGATGGCGTGTCAGAAAGACGTTTTAGTTCAATGCCTTGCTTGGTGTTGTGACGGCTGTAACCGGCCAGGGTACGATGCCCTGGCCGCTCAATCGCCAGCCCCGGTTCGGCCAGCCAGCCAAGCAATTGCGGTGAAGCCGCCGTCAGCCGCAGTTCCACCACCCGCGCAATCGGCGCCAGCGCCGCCGCCTTGTCCGAAAGACCCGCCGCCGTCAGCGCCGGATCATCCTCCGCCCGGTCAAAACTGGCCACAACATCCTTGGATGTCAAAGGCTTGCCATCATCCCAATGCGCTGGCTTCAGCCGCAGGATCAGGCTTTTGCCATCATCGACAAAGCGCCAGCTCGTCGCCAGCCCGGCGATGATCTGGCCATTGCCATCGCGCCCCACCAGCGTCGCCGCCGTCGCCTCCGCCGCCAGCCGCCGCGCCAGCCCATCATCGCCCGCCACGACAACGCGCAGCCGCGCGCCCTGCGGATCACCACTGCCACAGCCGGCCAGCAGCAGCGCCGCAGCTATGATCCAACTTTTTGACAAGATTATGGTTTCCGCCGGAACAGATAGCCGCCCTCGGCCGGCCCCCACACCCGTGCACCCGCCGCATCAAAGCCGCGATCCCAATTGGCATAGGTATCGGGCGCCGAAATCGCCAGCGACAGCATCGCCGCTGCGCCCTTGTAATGATTCTCGCAAGCCTTTGTAACAGCAGTGAAATGCCCCGCCGCCACCCGTGTGATATAATTGGCGCAGCCCGCCGGCCCCAGATCATCGGGCGTCGGCCGCGCCCCCTGATAGTCCGCCCGCCACAGCCCGACAAAACGCCCGCGATCCCTGATCTCGTAATTTTCGCGCAGCAAACTGCCATCGGGCTGCACGATGATATGGCCAATACGCTGAAAATACGGAGAAAGCTTGGCCGCCGCCGGCGTAATCCCCGCCCGGTTGAGGATCGTCTGTTCCTGATACACCCAGATGCCGTCCTGGCGTTCCGGCCAGATGCGCACCACTTCGGCCTCGGCAATGTCATAGCGCGGATCGGCGTCATGCTGGGCGGCGGTCGAAAAATGCCCCGTCACCGTCGCCGCATAATCGGCCAGCCCGGCGTCCGCCAGCAACAGCCCCATCATCAACACGAACATCGCCGACTCCTTCGCGGCTTTCCTACCCCCGCTTGGGGGTGATGAACCAGAGCTTCCTTGCCGTCCCCGCCCGCCATCGGTAAGCGAGGCCCATGGTCGCCATCGCCCCCGATATCACCGCGCTCATCGGCAATACCCCGCTGATCAAGCTGAAGGGCCCCAGTGCCGAAACCGGCTGCACCATCCTGGGCAAGGCGGAATTCCTCAATCCCGGCGGCAGCATTAAAGACCGCGCTGCGCTGTTCATCATCGAAGATGCCGAGCGCCGCGGTCAGTTGCGGCCGGGCGGCACGATCGTCGAAGGCACCGCCGGCAACACCGGCATCGGCCTCGCCGTCGTCGCCAGCGCCCGCGGTTACCGCACCATCATCGTCATGCCTGAAACCCAAAGTCGCGAGAAACAGGACACGCTGCGCGCCCTGGGCGCCGACCTGGTGCTGGTGCCGGCGGCGCCCTATTCCAACCCGGCGCATTATATTCACACCTCGCGCCGCCTGGCCGAGGAAACCCCCGGCGCGGTCTGGGCCAATCAATTCGACAATGTTGCCAACCGCATGGCGCATATCAAGACGACCGCCCCGGAAATCTGGGCGCAGACCGAGGGCCGCGTCACCGGCTTCACCTGCGCCTGCGGCACCGGCGGCACGCTGGCGGGGGTGGCGCTGGGCCTGCGCGCTGAAAACCCCGCCATTCAGATCGCGCTGACCGATCCCGATGGCGCCGCCCTTTATAACTGGTTTGCCCATGGCGAATTGCGCGGGGAAGGCAGCAGCGTGTCGGAAGGCATCGGCCAGAGCCGCATCACCGCCAACCTCGAGGGCCTTACCGTCGATGCCCAGTATCGCGTCTCCGATGTCGAGGGCCTCGCCTGGGTGCGCCGGCTGAATGCCGAGGAAGGCCTGTGCCTCGGCCTGTCATCGGGGATCAATGTCGCGGGCGCGGTGCGGTTGGCGCAGGCCATGGGGCCGGGCAACACCATCGTCACCATCCTTTGCGATTCGGGTCTGCGCTATCTGTCCACCCTGTGGAACCCTGACTGGCTGGCGGCCAAGGGTTTGGCAGTTCTGGCCCCCGATAACGTCACCGTATCGACATAAAGCCTTAACGCGTCTATGGACGGGGAGAGAAGTGCGAAGCTGTTGCGTGGCGCGCCGGTGATCGATGGTCCCGGATGATGAAAAGCGAC
>JANYCM010000271.1 GCA_025360285.1 Sphingomonadales bacterium | reverse complement strand
CGGCGGGTTCGAAGAAGCTGGCGGCATGGCTGGCGGTGACGATCTCGGCGGCGGCCTTGGAGGCGGCATAGGGATCATGGCCGCCCAGCGCATCGCCTTCCGCGAATCGCCGGCCGCCACCATCATTGGCATAGACCTTGTCGGTGGTGACAATCAGCACCGCCGCAAGATCAGGGGCGCGGCCGGCTTCGGGGCGCAGCGCCTCAAGCAGATGCGCGGTGCCGATGATATTGGTGGAAAAAGTTGCCAGCGGCGCCGCATAGGACCGCCGCACCAGCGGCTGCGCCGCCATGTGCAGAACCAGCGTCGGCGCGGCGGCGGCGACGGCGGCGTTGACGGCGGCGGCATCAGTGATGTCGGCGATCGTCGATGTAGCCCCGGCAAAGGGTGCGAGACGCGAATAAAGGTCGGGATGCTGATCCGGGGCGAGCGCCAGGCCATGGACTTCAGCGCCCAGCGCCTCCAGCCACAGGCTGGCCCAACTGCCCTTGAAGCCGGTATGGCCCGTCACCAGCACGCGCTGGCGTGCCCAAAAGGCCGGATCGGGCGCGGCGCTCACCAGCGTTTCCAGGGGGCCCGGCCGCTTTGCCACAATTCCTCCAGCTGGTTCTTTTCGCGCAGCGTGTCCATCGGCTGCCAGAAACCGCGGTGGCTGAAGGCCATCAATTCGCCCATCGCCGCCAGCTGCGCCACCGGATCGGTTTCCCAGGGCGTGGCGTCGCCGGCGATCAGGTCAAGGCAGCGCGGCGACAGGATGAAGAAGCCGCCGTTGATGAAGGCATTGTCGCCGGCAGGCTTTTCGACAAAGCCTCGCACATGGTCGCCATCGATCTGCAGGGCGCCATAGCGGCCAGGGGGCTGCACCGCCGTCACCGTCGCCAGCCTGCCATGGGCGCGGTGGAAGGCGATTTCGGCGGTGATGTCGAGGTCGGCGAGGCCATCGCCATAGGTGAAGCAGAAGGCGTCCTCGTCAGCGAGATAGGGCGCAACGCGCTTCAAGCGGCCACCGGTCATCGTGTCCTCGCCGGTATCGACCAGCGTCACCCGCCAGGGTTCGGCGTTGCGGGCATGGACCTCCATTTCGCCACGCCGCATGTCGAAGGTGACGTCCGACAGGTGCAGCGCGTAATTCTGGAAATATTCCTTGATGACATAGCCCTTGTAGCCGCAGCAGACGATGAAATCATTAACGCCATGCGCCGAATAGAGTTTCATGATGTGCCACAGGATCGGCCGCCCGCCGATTTCGATCATCGGTTTGGGGCGGAGGTGGGTTTCTTCCGAAATTCGCGTGCCCAGTCCGCCGGCGAGAATGACGGCCTTCATGCCGGGCAACGGCGCGGGAAGCAGGGGATACGCAACATCGCCGTCCTTTTTCGAAGCGGCTTGGCGCTAGCCCATCTGCGGCGGGACTGGCAAGCCGCGATCGGGGCGGGCATAGGTGCGGGATGAATTTGCTTGTCCTTGGTCTGGGCTATACCGCGTCGCGCTTTGCCATGGCGTTTGCGGCGCGCGGCGGCGCGGTGACGGCGGTAAGATCGCGGGCCGAAAATGACGCGCTGACCCTGTCTGACCCGCGACTCCCCGCGATTCTCCGCACCGCGACCCATATACTTGCCTCGATTCCCCCGTCCGACACCGGCGACGACCCCGCCATCACCGCGCTGGGCCCCGAAATTGCCGCATCGCCGGCCGGCTGGGTTGGCTATCTGTCGTCCACCGGCGTCTATGGCGATGGCGGCGGCGCCTGGGTTGACGAATCCTCGCCCTTGCGCGGTCGCCGCTCCGGCCGGGTCGCGGCGGACCAGGCCTGGGCGGGGCTGCACCCGGCGGCGCGGGTGTTCCGCCTGCCCGGCATCTATGGCCCCGGCCGCAGCGCCATCGACCGGCTGCGCGCAGGGCCGGTGGCGCGGATCGGCCTGCCCGGCCATGTCTTCAGCCGTATCCATGTCGATGATATTGTTGGGGCAATGCTTGCCAGCCTGGATCACGGCGATCCCGGCATCTACAATCTCGCCGACGACGAACCCGCGCCCGGAGAGGCGGTGACAGCCTTTGCCGCCGGGCTGCTCGGGCTGCCGGTGCCGCCGCTGCAAAGCCTTGACGAAGCCCGGCTGTCGCCGATGGGCCAGGCTTTTTATGGCGAATGCCGCAGGGTGGCCAATGGCAAGATGACGCGGGATTTAGGCTATGAATTGCGCTATGCAGACTATCGATCAGGCCTTGCCGCCTGCCTAAGTGCCTAGAATCGGGGAGAGACGCTCATGAAATTCGGTGCCGGCCAGTCGGTCAAGCGTGTTGAAGATGTCCGCCTGCTGACCGGCAAGGGCAGCTATACCGATGATTTGCAGCGGGAAGGGATGCTGTACGGCGTCACCCTGCGCTCACCCTATGGCCATGCCGAAATCCGCTCCCTCGATACGGCGGCGGCGCTGGCCGTGCCGGGGGTCGTTGCGGTCTATACCTATGAAGATGTTAAGGATTATGGCCCCATCCCCTGCCTGGTGCCGCTGTCCGGCCCGGTGCAGACGCCGCGCATCTTGCTTGCCAAAGACCGGGTGCGCTTTGTGGGCGATGCCGTCGCCTTTGTTGTCGCCGAAAGCCGGGAAGCCGCCCGCGCCGGCACCGAAGCCATTGAAGTCGATTATGCCGAACTGCCGGTTGTCGCTTCCCTGGAGGCCGCGCTGGCCGATGGCGCGCCAAAGATCTGGGATGACGCCCAAAGCAATTTGCTGTTCGATTGGCAGGTCGGTGATGGCGAAAAGGTCGCCGCAGCCCTTGCCGGGTCAGCCCATGTGACCAGCCTGCGCATCGTGCAGAACCGCATCGCGCCAACGTCGATGGAAGTCCGCGCGGCGCTGGGCGAATATGATGCCGAAACCGGCTTCACGCTGTCCACCGGCAGCCAGGGCGTCGCCGGCATGCGCCAGATGCTTGCCGGGCCGATTCTGAAGGTGCCGATGGAGCAGGTGCGCATCGTCACCGGCGATGTCGGCGGCGGTTTCGGCATGAAGACCTTCATCTATGCCGAATATCCCCTTGTCCTTCATGCCGCCAAGCACCTTGGGCGTCCGGTCAAATGGACCGGCGAACGCGGCGATGCCTTTCAGACCGATACGCACGGCCGCGCCATGGTCAGCGAGGC
>JANYCM010000401.1 GCA_025360285.1 Sphingomonadales bacterium | reverse complement strand
CTGGGGGTGTTCGCGCTGGCGCTGACCGTCGGCTTGAAAGCCGGCATCGGGGCTTTCGGCGTCCTGGCGCATTATGTGGCTGTTCTGATCATCGTCCAGGCGACGCTGATCATGCTGGTCTATGGGCTGATGGCGCTGTTCGGCGGCGGCGCTGTCCGCTTTGCCCGCGCCATATTGCCCGCCCAAGCGGTGGCGGTGAGCACGCAATCGTCGATTGCCTCGCTGCCCGCCATCTATGAGGGCGCCGAGGCGCTGGGCCTGCCCGAAAGCGTCAGCCGGGTGGTGCTGCCGCTGGCGGTATCGATCTTCCGCATCACCTCGCCTTGCGCCAACATCGCCGTCGTTCTGTACGTCGGCCATCTGAACGGCATCACCCCTGGCCCGCTGGCGCTGGGTGCGGGCGTGCTGGCGTCCTTGGCGGCGGCGGTCAGCACCGGCGGCCTGCCGGGTTCGATAACCTTCCTCGCCGCCACCGTGCCGATCGCCAACGCCATGGGCATCCCTGTCGCCGCGCTGCCGCTGCTGCTCGCGGTCGAACTGATGCCAGATGTCTTCCGCACCCTGGGCAATGTCACGGCCGATCTGGCGGTAACGGCGATCCTGAGCCGGCGAATGAAAAGCACCGCGCCATGAGCTTCATCCGCAACACCTGGTATGTCGCCGCCTGGGACCATGAAGTCGCCGCCGGCGCCGTCATCGGCCGGGTCATCGCCGGTGAGCCGGTGGCGCTTTATCGCCTCGCTGATGGCACGCCGGCGGCGCTCGCCGACCGTTGCCCGCACCGCCATGCGCCGCTGTCGGCCGGGCGGGTGGAAGGCGAAGGCCTGCGCTGCCTGTACCATGGCCTGCGCTTCGGTCGCGATGGCACCTGCCTGGCGGTGCCGGGAAGCGACACCATTCCGCCGAACAGCACGGCCCGCGCCTTTCCGCTGGTCGAGCGGCACAGCTGGCTGTGGATCTGGCTTGGCGATCCGGCGCTAGCCGATCCGGCGTTGATTCCGATCGCCTTTGGCCTGGGCAATCCCGACTGGGTGATGCGCGATGGCGTTCTCGATTATGCCGCCGATTATCAGCTGATCAATGACAATCTGACCGACCTGTCGCACCTGGATTTCACCCATGAAACAACGCTGGGTGCCGCCACCGGCACGCGCTGGTCCGACAGCCAGCCGCGCATCACGGCGCTGGGACACGGGCTACGCTTCGAACGCTGGTTCACCGACCGCCTGCTGCGCCCCGGCCGGGCCGATCGCTGCGATACAATGAGCATGTATCATTACTGGCTGCCGGGCATATTCGTCATGGAAACCCGCATGTTCCCGCCCGGCGCCGCGGCGGCCTGTGATTTCGGCACGCCGAATGCGGTGCCGATCCTGCGCCGTGTCGAACAGCAGGCGGTCACGCCGATTGCGGCGGGCCACAGCCGCTATCTCTATGCCACCGGCGTCGAGGCCGCCAACACCGATCCCATGCTGATCGAGGCGATATTCGCCATCGTCAACGCCGCCTTTGCCGAGGACAAGGCGATGATCGAAGGCCAGCAGCGCATCTGGAACCGCACGCCCGCCGATGTGCCCCACGCCTTTATCCCGCAGGACAAGGGCCCGGCACTATTTCGGCGCCTTATCGCCCGCCGGTTGGCGGCCGAGGCCGGGGCCGGAGCTGATGTCAAGGTTGCCACAGCTGTGGCTTGACCGCGCCAGGGCGAGCGCGAGAGGTTGCAAAGACGCGACCGGCGAGAACAATACGGCCAAGGTGAGGGCCTACTGACCTCATGGCCTACAGCCAACGGCGCACTCGGCCGCGATAGGCGGCGAACTCGGCGCCGAATTTTGCCGCCATGATGCGTTCCTCGGGCATGATCTGGAACCGCGTGATGAACAGCGCAAAGGCCAGCGGCCCCAGGCCCAGCCACATATTGCCGAGCCCGACAGCCAGCGCCAGCAGCAACAACGTCAGCGCCACATACATCGGGTTGCGCGACAGTTTGTAGACGCCGCCGGTGACCAGCTTTGACGCGGCGCCGATATCGACGGGATTGATCGTCGTGCCGGCCCGGCCGAAGGCGGCAAAGGCTGGCGCCCCGAAGGCTCCGGCCGCCAGCGTGATGGCGACAGCGCCGGCGAGCCCGGCGTTTCCGGGCAGTACCGGCGGCAGGAACTGAGAGGCGGCGACCATCGCCGCGCCGGTCGCCAGCATCAGAATCGGCGGCGGAATCCGGTTGTCGAGCTTGCTCATGATAGTTTCGCTCCCCGTCAAAGCCCGGCGATGGCCACCGCCGGAAATTTAGATGATGATTATCATCAATATTGTTTTGATGACGCACATCATCTAAATTTGCAAGACTGTCTTGAAAGACTCCGACAATGCGCCAATCCCGCGAGGCCACCAGCGAAACCCGCCAGGCGATCGTCGTCCAGGCGTCGCGGCTGTTTCGCGCCGGCGGCGTGGCGGGCACCAGCGTCGGCGATGTGATGC
>JANYCM010000244.1 GCA_025360285.1 Sphingomonadales bacterium | reverse complement strand
AAGATGTCGATGTCGAAGACCGTCATGGTCGGCGGGGCACCGATGTATCCGACCAAGAATATCATTGAAAATGCCGTCAACTCAAAGGACCATACGACGCTGGTCGCCGCGGTGAAGGCCGCCGGGCTGGTGGACACCTTGTCGGGGCCTGGGCCGTTCACGGTTTTCGCGCCGACCAACGCCGCCTTTGCCAAGCTGCCGGCCGGCACGGTGGACACGCTGCTCAAGCCTGAAAACAAGGGCCTGCTGACCGGCATCCTGACCTATCATGTCGTCGCCGGCAAAATGAACGCCAAGGACATCGCCGCCGCCATCAAGGCCGGCCATGGCAAGGCCGAACTGACGACCGTCGCCGGTGGTTCGCTGACCGCCAGCATGGCCGGCAAGAAGCTGGTGCTGACCGATGCCAAGGGCGGCAAATCGACCGTCACCATCGCCGATGTCAATCAATCGAACGGCGTTATCCACGTCGTCGATACCGTGTTGCTGCCCAAATAGGGGCGGCATTTTCCGGTTGCGTAGCGTAACGGCGGGCGGGCCTTCCAAAGGGGAAGCCCGCCCGTTTTGTTTGTGCTGAGCGTGATGGGCCACACGGCGCCTAGAAATTCCCTCACCGTTTCCGGGAGGGAGTTGGATCACGTTCCGCTTACTCGGTCAGCTCGTTCCAGGCGTCTTTCAGCTTGTCGAAAAAGCCCTGCTGTTTGGGGTTGTTGCTGCCGCCCTCGGCGGTTTCCAGCGCCTGGAATTCCTCCAGCAGTTCTCGCTGGCGCTTGGTCAGCTTGATGGGGGTTTCGACCTCGACCTGGACAACAAGGTCGCCAAAGCCGCCGCCGGACTGGCCACCGTTGAGCGCCGGCATGCCGCGGCCGCGCACCCGGAATTGCTTGCCGGTCTGGGTGCCGTGCGGAATGCGCACGACAGCGGCGTTGCGATCAAGGCCGGGGACTTCGATCTCGCCGCCCAGCGCCGCCGTGGTGATCGAGATGGGCGCCACAGCGAACAAGGTGGTGCCCTCGCGCTTGAACAGCGCATGGGGTTTCAGATTGACGAAGATGTACAGGTCGCCTGCCGGCCCGCCGCGCGCGCCGGCCTCGCCTTCGCCGGCGACGCGGATGCGGGTGCCATCATCGACACCGCGCGGCACATTGACATTCAAGGTCTTCTGTTTTTCGACGCGGCCAGCGCCGTGGCAGGTGTCGCACGGATCGGCAATGATCTGGCCGGCGCCCTGGCAGGCCGGGCAGGTGCGTTCGACGGCAAACAGACCTTGGCGCATGGCGACGCGGCCCTGGCCGTTGCAGGTGGTGCAGGGGCGCGCCGATGTGCCGGGTTTGGCGCCCTTGCCGCCGCACGGTTCGCACGGCGCGGCGACTTCGACGGTCAGCGTGGCCGCCTTGCCGGCAAAGGCCTCCTCCAGCGTCATTTCCAGGTCATAGCGCAGGTCCTGGCCGCGCACGGCGCCGCCGCGGCCGCGCTGCTGGCGCCCGCCGCCCATGAATTCGCCGAAGATGTTTTCGAAAATATCGGAAAAGCCGCCGAAGTCCTGCGGCCCGGCGCCGCCGCCGGCCTGTTGGAAAGCGGCATGGCCATACCGATCATAGGCGGCGCGCTTCTGCGGGTCCTTCAGGCAATCATAGGCTTCGCTGATCGCCTTGAAACGCTGTTCGGCGGCCGCGTCGCCGGGGTTGCGATCCGGGTGCCATTTCATGGCGAGCCGGCGGTAAGACGATTTGAGCGCCGAATCATCGGCACCGCGTTCGCATTCCAGCAGCTCGTAATAATCGATTTCGGTGCTCATTGGGTGGTTCTTCTCCCCTCCCGCTTGCGGGAGGGGTCGGGGGTGGGGCTTGCCTCATGCGGCAACACCCCACCCGGACTCCACAACCCACCCCCACCCCCTCCCGTAGTCGCTAGACGACGCCTTCGCGTCAACCGGGAGGGGAGTCGCTACATTACTTCTTGTCGTCCTCGACATCCGAGAATTCGGCGTCAACGACATTGTCGTCCTTCGGCGCTTCGGCCTCGGGCGATGCCGCCTTGGCCTGTTCGGCGGTGTAGATCGCCTCACCCAGCTTCATCGCGGCGTTCGACAGGGTTGTCGTCTTCGCCGTCAGCGCTTCGGGATCGCCGCCATCAAGGATCGCATTCAGATCGGTAATGGCGGTTTCAATCTCGGCCTTCACCTCGGCCGACACCTTGTCGCCATGTTCGGCAAGCTGGCGCTCGGTCGAATGGACGAGCGAATCGGCCTGATTGCGGGCTTCGGCCACGGCGCGGCGCTTCTTGTCTTCCTCGGCGAAGCGTTCGGCATCCTTGACCATCTGCTCGATGTCGTCCTTCGACAGGCCACCCGACGGCTGGATGCGGATCTGCTGTTCCTGGCCGGTGCCCTTGTCCTTGGCAGTGACCGCGACCAATCCGTTGGCGTCGATGTCGAAGGTCACTTCGATCTGCGGCATGC
>JANYCM010000206.1 GCA_025360285.1 Sphingomonadales bacterium | reverse complement strand
TCATGCCTCGGCCGAAACCGTGCGCGATGTGCTGGCCGCGGCCGACGTGAAAGCCGATGTGGCGATTTCCAGCCTGCCGTTTTCGATCATGCCGATGGCGGTGCGCACGGCGATAGTTGCCGCCACCGCCGCTGTGCTGGCACCGGGGGCCGCGATGGTCGGATACCAATATTCAACGCGCTGGTTGCGGGAATTGCGCCGCAGCTTTGGCCGGGTGCAACTGCGCTTCGAACCCCGCAACTGGCCGCCGGCGTTCGTGTTCACCGCGACGGCGGGGTAGGCGAAACTCCCTCCCCGCAAGGGGGAGGGAGTTGGTTTGGGCCTAGCGCTTGGGGATCAAATCTCGATCAGCCGGTCCGGCAGTTCATTCACATCATCGGGTGCCGGCGGGAAATGTTCGGCCAGGACACCGCCGGCCAGCGCAATCGCGGCGACCATGCCGTCGGCGGGGGTGCCGGCGGCAATGCCCTGGGTGAGGGCGCCGATCGTGCGGCCCCAATGATCGGGCGTGACTTTCGCATAGACAGCGGTGTCGGCGATGACTTCGGCGATGCGTTCGGGTTCATCGACATAGATCAGCACGCCGGTGCGGCCGGCGGTGGCTTCCAGCCCGCGCGCCTTGAACTGGATCAGCGCGGCGCGGTGGACGGCATCCCGGCGCAGGCCATGCGGGGTAAGGCGGCGGCCCAGGCCGGTGAAATGGACAAGCGCCAGCAGCCCGGCGAACAACACCGCCTGCGCCGCGAGCACCGCTTCCAGGCCGCGCTGTTCGCGCACCGCTACATCGATGGCATCCCAATCGGGAAACAGTGACGCAGGCGACCAGCCGGCGACGATGGCGATGAAGGGCAGGGACAGCGCCGCCAGCGCGGCAATGCTGAGCGCGGTTGCCGGATAGCGGCGGGGGCTGCCCGACACGATGACAACGATTTCGCCGGCGGTATGGGCTTCGGCAGCGGCGATGGCGGCGCCGACGCGATCACGATCAGCTTCTGAAAACAGCATTACCAGCTCCCCGACGAGCCGCCGCCGCCGAAGCTGCCGCCGCCACCACCGAAACCACCGCCGCCGCCAAAGCCGCCGCCGCTGCCACCGCCCCAGCCACCACCGCCGCCGCCGCCCCAGCCGCCAAGGCCGGGGCCCCAGATCACCGCGGGGCCGCTACCGATGCCGCGCCGGCGCCGGCTGATGGCGATGAACAGCCACAGAATGATGATCAGCAGCCAGACGATGGCGCCGAAACCCGGCTGATGACTGCCATGGCGGCCTTGTGCCGCTGCGGCCGATACGGCAGCGGCCTTTTGCTGGTCAGGCGGCAGTTGCAGCAGCTTGATGAGGGTCGTGGCCCCGGCGACGACGCCGCCCGGCATGTCCCCGGCCTTGAAGGACGGAATGATATCGCGCCGGATGATCTGCGAGGTCAGCGCGTCGGTCAGTGTGCCTTCCAGGCCATAGCCGACTTCGATGCGCACCTTGCGTTCATTGGGGGCGACCAGCAGAATGGCGCCATTGTTCTGGCCCTTCTGGCCGATGCCCCAGCTGCGACCGAGCTGATAGCCATATTCGTCGATTTCCAGGCCCTGAAGGTCAGGCACTGTGGCGACCACCAGCTGGGTGCCGGTCGCATCCTCCAGCGCCTTCAACTGGGTTTCCAGCGCGGCGGCGATGTCGGCGGGCAGGATATGCGCCGCATCGGTGACGCGGCCGGCGAGCGGCGGAAAGGCCGGGGCGGCCAGCGCCGGCTGCGCCAGCCCGATGAGAGCGAACAGCAGCGCCACAGGCGCCAATATCCGGTGTTGCAGCGCCATGACCATGCGGTCCTTCTTCATGCGCAAATCCGGGGCGGCGCGGCGGCCGCCCCGGCAATCATCAGAAGGCGACGGTCGGCGCGGTGTTGGCGTTGACCGTGGTGGCCTTGAACGGTGCGATCGGCTTCGAGCCATAGATCACCTTGGCGGCGATCAACGACGGGAAGGTGCGGATTTCAGTATTATAGCTCTGCACGGCTTCGTTGTAATCGCGGCGGGCGACGGTGATGCGGTTTTCGGTGCCCTCAAGCTGCGATTGCAACTGCAGGAAATTTTCATTGGATTTCAGGTCAGGATATTTCTCGACCGTGACCAGCAGGCGGCTGAGTGCGCTGCCGACCTGGCCCTGCGCCTGTTCAAAGGCGGCAACCTGCGCCGGATCGGTCAGCTTGGAAGGATCGACGGTGATCTGGCTGGCGCTGGCGCGGGCCTTGGTGACGCCTTCCAGAACATCCTTTTCCTGGGCGGCAAAGCCCTTCACCGTGGCGACGAGATTGGGGATCAGGTCGGCGCGGCGCTGATACTGGTTTTCGACATCGCCCCATTTGGCCTTCACAGCCTCTTCTTTCGTCGGGATCGTGTTGACCCCGCACGCCGAGACCCCGAGAGCCAGGGCAGCGATCAAGCCGAGCCGGGCGGCGCGGGCAGCGGTGGTTCCCATGTTCGAAAATCCCTGAAAAATTTGCGCCCGGTGGCGGGCCGATGGCGAAGCGACGCAACACTGTAACACGCTGCCCGGCGTTGGCTCTCGCCAAGCCCGGCAATGATCGGATAGATAGGAAGCATATCTGGATTTCAACAGGGGGCCCCGCGTGTTTCAGGAATTCAAGGCTTTCATCGCCCGCGGCAATGTTCTGGACCTGGCGGTTGCCGTCGTCATCGGCGCGGCTTTCGGCACCATTGTCACGTCGCTGACTGACGATCTGCTGATGCCGCTGATCGGCGCGGCCACCGGCGGCACGGATTTTTCCAGCCATTTCGTGCTGCTTGGTGATGTGCCGGCCGGTTATACCGGCTCGCCGACGGACTATGCCGCGCTGAAAAAGGCCGGTGCGGCAATGTTCGGCTATGGCAAGTTCATCAGCGCGATCATCAACTTCCTCATTATCGCCTTTGTCATCTTCCTGATCGTTCGCGCCGCCAGCAAGGCGATGGCCAAGCCGGAAGCGCCGGCAGAACCGCCGGCACCGACGCCAAGCGAAGTGCTGCTGGCCGAAATTCGCGATGCAGTGAAGGCACGGGGGCTGTGAAGGCGGCGCTGCTGCTGGCGGCGCTGCTCATCGGCTGCGCGCCGGTCGCTGGATTGCCGGTTAGCCGCGCTGGCCTTGCCGGTGGCCCGTGGTTGGTCGATGATATCGACGGTGGCGGCATCATCGACAATGTCCGCATTGATCTAATCTTTGCGGGCGACCAGGTGACGGGCCTTGCTGCCTGCAACCGGTTCAGCGGGCCATGGAAAGCGGCGGGCACGGCGGTCACATTCGGCCCCATGGCCACCACCCGCATGATGTGTTCACCGGCCGTGATGGCGATGGAGGGCAAATTCCTTGCCGCACTGGGCGCTGTGACGGTGCTGCGGTTCGACGCCACGGGAGCGGCCTTGCTGTCGGGCGCCGATGGTCACCGCCTCAAACTGCGGCGGGAAACGCGGTAGATAAGGTGGCGCTGCAAGGCTTTGCGGGCCGCGCTCAGCCTTCGGCGGCAATGCTGCGGATGGCCTTTTCAAACGCCGCGACCGGCTGGCCGCCGGTGATCAGATATTTGCCGTTGATGACGACGGCGGGCACTGCGCTGATGCCCTGTTCGCGCCAGAAGCGCTCGTCCCGCCGCACCTCGTCGACAAAGCGCCCGCTGGCCAGCACCTCGCGCGCGGCGGCGGCATCCAGCCCGGCCGCGACCGCGGCGGCGACCAGGGTTTCGGGGTCGGACAGGTCGCGCTGATCGGTGAAATGCGCCGTGAACAGCGCCATTTTCATTTCGGCCTGGCGGCCCTCAAGCCCGGCCCAGTGCAGCAGGCGGTGGCAATCGAAGCTGTTCCAGATGCGGCTGCCCGGCCCCGTCGCCATGGTGAAACCCAGCGCCGCCGCACTGCTGCGGATCAGGTCCCGCGTGCCGCGCGAGCGTTCGGGGTCGGCACCATATTTCTTCGCGACATGCTCGGCGACATTTTCGCCTTCGCGCACCATGTCGGGGTTGAGCTCGAACGGCTGGAAATGGATTTCGGGGGTCACGACATCGGCGGTATTGGCCAGCGCCTGTTCCAGTGATTTGAGGCCGATCACACACCAGGGGCACATGACGTCCGAGACAAAATCGATCCGCATCGGGGTCATCGGCGCTCTCCGTAAAATCCGGACGCCACCTTACTCCGCGTCGTTGGCCCCGACAAACCGGCCGGCATAACGGCTGGTGATACGATCGACCGGCATGATGACAAACACATCGACGGTGTTGAACTGATGATCGACAAAGCCGCCATTGCCGACCATGGCGCCGACGCGCAGATAGCCCTTGATCAGCGGTGGCAGCGCCCGGCTGGCAGCACGCGCGTCGATCATCGCCGCCGGCAGGCGGTTCATGGGGACGTGATTTTCGGGCAACGCCTCGGCGCGCAGCTCCGGCGGCGCCAGGTGATGGTGGTAGAGGTAGGACAATTCGGCACTGTGCAGCAGCGGGTCGGCACCGTGCAGCGAGGCGCAGCCGAACATATGGCCGATGCTGTGGGTTTGCAGATAGCTGGCGATGCCGCGCCACAACAGGCTGATGGTGGCATTGTTGCGCCACGCCGGGGCGACGCAGCTGCGGCCGAGTTCGAGCAATTGCCCGCTGCCGGCCGAATGGGCGATCAGCCGCGACAGATCATATTCGCCGGCAGAATAGAAACCCTTGTGCTGCTGGGCGACGACCTGGCGCAGCAGGCGATAGGTGCCGACAACATGCGGGCGGCCATCCAGGCCATGATCGACGACGAGCAGATGGTCGCAGATCGCATCATAATCATCGATGTCGCGGCGTACCCGCGCCATCGCCGCTGTCGGGGTCGCCCCCATTTCCTCATAGAAAATCTGATAGCGCAGCGCCTGGGCCGCGGCGATTTCTTCCTGCGACACGGCAAGCCGCACATCGAGCTGGCCGACGCGGTGAATGAATGGTGCCGCCGCGAGCAGATCGGCGGCAACGGCGGTGGCGCGAGTGAGGGGGTAACCCATGAACCTTGGCTCCAGACCGGGGCAATCCGGCGGCTGTAGCGAAGAATTGTTACAAAGCTGCACAACACAGCCGTAATAATCCGGCGCTGATCAGTCCGGCGCGGGCGCCTGGGGCAGGGCATCATCAACCAGCCCGGCGCGGAGCATATACAGGAAGATGGCGATGCCTGGCAACGCCAGCACGGTGGTCAGGAGGTAGAAATCGACATAGCCTATGGCCTCGATCAAGGCCCCTGCCGTGGTGCCCGAAATGAAGCGGCCGACGATGGACGAAGCCGCTGACAACAGGGCAAATTGCGTCGCTGTGAAGCGCAGATTACAAAGCGCCGAAAGGTAGGCGACGACGGCAACGCCGCCGATACCGGAGGTGAAATTTTCGAAACCTATGGCGCTGGCCATGCCCAGGTTGGAATGGCCGGCCGCCGCCAGCGCGGCAAAACTTATATTGGAAACCGCCATGCCGATCAGGCTGACCAGCACGGCGCGCTTCATGCCAAGCCGGGAATAGATGATGCCGCCGACAAAGACGCCGACCACGAACGCCACCAGACCAAGCTCCACATCGTAAAAGGCGATTTCGGCCTTGGTGAAGCCCAGATCATTGAACAACAGCCGGAAGGTCAGGTTGGCGACGGTATCGCCGATCTTGTGGAACAGGATGAACGCCAGCGCCAGCCAGGCGCCATCGCGGCCAAGGAAATCCGCCAGCGGTGCGATCACCGCCTCATGCACCGCCGCCCAGCCGCGCTTGGCCGGGCCGGCGACGATGTGGCGGACGGGTTCGCCGATCAGCCAGCCGGCGATGACGGCGGGCAGCGCGAACAGGCTGGCGGTGACATAGGCGATGCTCCAGCCCTGATGCTCGGCGAGCAGCAGCACCGTCGCGCCGGCAGCGCTCGATCCGATGCGCCAGCCATATTGCGACATGCCGGAGCCGACGCCCAATTGCGCAGGGGTCAGGCTTTCGATGCGAAAGGCATCGATGACGATGTCATAGGATGCGCCGGCAAAGGCCACGGCGAGGGTTGCGGCGACGACAGGGCCCAGCCCGGCGGCGGGATCGACCAGCCCCAGCCAGCTGACCGCCGCCATGACCAAGATGGCGATGACGACCAGCCAGGCGCGGCGCTGCCCAACGGCATTGGCGAAGAAGGGCACCCGGCCGCGTTCGATAAGCGGTGCCCAGAGGAATTTGAAATTATAGAGGGTGAAAGCCAGGGTGAAGGCGGTGACCGATTTCTTGTCGATCCCTGCCTCGGCCAGCCGCGTCGTCAAGGTCGAGGCGATCATCGCAAAGGGGAAGCCCGACGATATGCCCAGCGCCAGCGCCGCCAGCGGCGCCGGTTCGAAATAGGGGCGGATGGCGGCGAGGAAGCGATTTTCCGGCGCGGTGGGGGATTCGAGGGTCATCCCGCCACCTTAGGCAGGGATACGCAGCGGGGAAAGCCGCGCTCACGCCGGCAGGTGCAGGCGGGTGACTGTGCCGCCATCGCTGGCCATGCTGATCCGGCCGCCGATCTGCTGCGCCAGGCTGTGGACGATGCGCATGCCAAGGCCAGTGCCGGCGGCAGGATCGGGAACGGTGCCCAGCCCGACACCATTGTCCCGGATGACCAAAGTGCAGGTGCCCGGCGCATCGGCTTCCAGGCCGATATGGATGCTGCCCGCGGCACCGCCGCCAAAGCCATGCTTCAATGAATTGGTCACCACTTCCGCGACCAGCAGGGATAGCGGCAGCAGCCGGTCAAGGCCCAGTTGCAGCCCCGGCAACACCACCCGGCAATTGATCCGTCCATCGGCGCCGGTGGCCATCAGCAGATCGTCGCAGATCTGCTGGAGATGCGCTTGCAAGGCCTGGTTGGCGGCGGCCGGATCATACAGCCGGCGGTGGATGCCCGCCATGGTTTCGATGCGCCGCGCCGCTTCATCAAAGGCGGCGTGCGCCGCCGCCGGATCATCACCGATGCGGCGCTGCTGAAGGCGCAGCAGGCTGGACACAAAGGCCATGTTGTTGGCGACGCGGTGCTGCAATTCTTCGAACAACTCACGCTGTTGGTCGTACAGCCGGGCCGTCAACTGGCGTTCGGCGTCCAGACGGTCGATCGCCCGTTGCATGACTTCGACCAGCGCGATTTCGACAGTCGCAACCACCACCGACAATCCCATACCGAGCGCCGCTGACGCATTGATGGCAAAACTGTTGACCGGCTCTATGATGAAAAACCACGCCGCTAGCAGGGACAGCAGGGCACACAGGATGCCCGGCCCGCGCCCGGCGACAAAACTGGTCAGAATGATGGCCGGAAAGAAGGTGAGGAAGGGAAAGCCCGGCGGCAGGGTGACGGTCAGCACCAGACGCACACCCAGCGCCAGCCCGGCGGCGGCAATCGCCAGGGCGTAGGCCAGCACTGGCCGGTCGCGAAGGCGGCCGCCCAGCCGGCTGAAGCGCCAGGGCCGTGTGGCGGCGAAACCAGGCAAAATTCGATCTGGTATTGGTGCCGTTGCCGACAACATGATCATGTCCTCGTCAGCTGCTGTTATCACGGGGCTGCTGTCTGCCATTCATATTGCCCAGAGCAACATGAATGAATGTTTGGCAAAAAGCCCCTGAAAAATTCGGATGAGCCGGCATCAGCCTCGTTTCGTCGCAGGCTTTCCCTTTCACCGGAACTTGGCGTAACATGACCGCATGGATGTTCATCTGCCTTTCCGGCGACCGACACCGGGCCAATTGAAGCTCGCCGAAACGATTCCGGCAGCGGCGCAGCGCCCGGCAGCCGTGGTGACATCAACCTTGCCGGCCAGCCATTACACCTGCCGCGATCGTTTCGCCCGCGAATGGGACCGGCTATTCCAGGCGCATCCCGTCGTGCTGGCGCCATCGGCACTGCTGCCCGATCGCAACAGCCATGTGCCGCATGATGGCTTTGGTATCCCGCTGTTGCTGGTCCGCGATGGCCAGGGTGTGCTGCGGGTGTTCCTGAATGTCTGCCGGCATCGCGGCACGCGGCTGATCGAAGGCTGCGCTATCGGTCATGGCCCGGCGCTGGTCTGCCCCTATCACGCGTGGAGCTATGCCACGGATGGCCGGCTGAAGGGTCTGCCGCGCCCCGAAACGTTTCCGGGTCTGGACAAGGCGGATCGCGGCCTCGTCGAAATCCCCAGTGTCGAGGCCGGCGGGCTGATCTGGGCGGGGCTTGATCGAACGCGGGCTTATGATTTTTCCCTGGCGGCCGGTCCGTTGGCGGCGGACTTTGACGCACTCGATTTCGGTAGCCAGTATCTTTACGCCCGCGCCAGCCATGATGTCGCGGCCAATTGGAAGCTGATCATGGATGCTTTCCTGGAAAGCTATCATGTCGTGCGGCTGCACGCCGCCACCATTGGACCCTTCTTCCAGGATGGCGTTTCCACGGGCGATATGATCGGGCCGCATGCGCGGTCGGCAGTCGGCCGGCTGGCGGCGCTGGAGGCGACCGATTTTTCCGACATGGCGGACCTGCGCCGCAGCGTCACCTTCGCCTATCAGCTGTTGCCCGCCACGATCATCGTCGCGTCGCCCGATTACATCAACATCATGACGCTTATGCCGCGCGGCGTTGATCGCACTGTTGTTGAGGATTTCATGCTGATCCCGGCGGCGCCGGCCATCGAGAAGGCCGAAGCGCATTGGGCGAAAAGCTGGAAATTGCTCGATCAGGGCGTCTTCGCCGGTGAGGATTTCCGCGCCGCGGCGCTGGGCCAGCAGGGGCTTGCCTCAGGTGCCGTCGATCATGTGCTGCTCGGCGGGCTGGAACAGGGGTTGAAGCGCTTTCACGAGACCGTGGACAGCCTCATCGGCTGAGCGCCGAAACAATAGCCCCGAATCACCACTATTGTGCGAAACGTCCGGCGGCGCGCGGCGTTACCGTCATGTTTGTTGCTGTCCGGGAGTATCGTGTGCGCGTCGAAGTCCAGTGCCATCTTGCCTATGAATTCCAGCAGCCGACCGAAACCATGGCGGCCATATTGGTGGCCGATGCCGGTGGGCAGCACCTTGAAACCGAAACGCTGAGGCTCTCCGCCGGGGTTCAACTGGCCGAAAGCCGCGATCCGGTGAATGGCGTGCGCTTGCTGCGCGGCGCGCTGTCCGGTGCGGTAACGATCGATTATCGCGCCATAGTGTCATTGGCGCCGCGCCTGATGTTGCCGCCGGAGGTGCAGGTGGCGCCTTGGTCGGCGCTGCCGGTTGAGGTTTTGCCCTATCTGTTGCCCAGCCGCTATTGCCCGGTCGATCAGTTTTTGCGCTTTGCCCAGCGCCAGTTCGGCCCGATTGCGCCGGGCGGGGCGCGGGCACTGGCCATCCTCGATTGGCTGCACGAAAATGTCGATTATGTGCACGGCGTGTCCACCGCGACGACAGGCGCCGCCGGCACCTTCATCGATCGCGCCGGCGTATGCCGGGATTTCACCCATCTTGGGCTGACCTTGTGCCGCGCCGCCGGCATTCCGGCGCGCGCCGTCGCCGGTTATGCGCTGGCGCTTGACCCGCCGGATTTTCATGCAGTGTTCGAAGTCTATCTGGACGACGGCTGGTGGCTGGTCGATCCGACGCGGCTTGCCCCCATCGCCGGCATCGTGCGCATTGCGCATGGCCGCGATGCCGCCGACATCGCCTTTCTGACGACGGCGGGCGAAGTCATGCAGACCGGAATGATGGTCAGCGTCACACAGCTTGATGATGCGCCACCCCTTGATAATGCGTCCCAGCATCCTAACACAGTGGAGCAAGCCGCTTTCACCTGCTAGAAGGCGGTCCTGCGACTGGAAGGACGATGCCCATGGCCGACGAACCCGCGATCAAGCTTGAAGCCCCGGTGGCGGTCAGCGCCATTGCCCCTGCCAAGGCGGCGGGGCTGGTGCCGTTGAAGGATGACCAGGTGTCGAAACTTGATGCCCAGGTCGAAGCCTATGTCGACAAGCTGGTGTCATTGGACGCTGCCAGCCCGGAATTCGGCAAGGAGGTTGATCGGCTGACCAATCTGGGGGCGACCGAAATCGCTGCCGCGGCGGGGCAATCCAATCGCTTTCTTGATCGGCCGGTGCGGGCGATGGACAAGGAAAGCGGAATCGGTGCCGACCTGACCCAGCTGCGCGCCACGATCGAGGACCTTGATCCCAGCCGCAAGGGCGACCTGACCACCAAGAAGAAGCTGTTCGGGCTGATCCCCTTTGGCGGCGACCGGCTGCGCGGCTATTTCGAAAGCTATAAATCGGCGCAGACGCATATTTCCGCCATCCTTGGCCGGTTGAAGGACGGCAAGGACGAATTGCTGCACGACAATGCCGCCATCGACCAGGAACGCGCCAATCTGTGGGCGGCGATGGGCAAGCTGGAACAGATGGTCCATATGTCCAAGACGCTCGATGCCAGCCTGGAGGCCAAGGCGGCGGAGCTGGATTACAGCGACCCGGCCAAGGCCAAGGCGATTCGCGAATCGGCGCTGTTCTACGTCCGCCAGCGCTCGACCGACCTGCTCACTCAATTGGCGGTCAGCGTTCAGGGCTATCTGGCGCTCGATCTGGTCAAGAAGAATAATGTTGAACTGGTGAAAGGTGTCGATCGCGCCTCCACCACTACCGTGGCGGCGCTGCGCACGGCGGTGACGGTGGCACAGGCGCTGACCAACCAGAAGCTGGTGCTCGAACAGATTGGCGCGCTCAACACCACGACCGCCAACATGATCGATTCAACTGGTGAATTGCTCAAGACCCAGACGGCGCAGATCCATGCCCAGGCGGCGGGCGCCACCATCCCTATCGAAACGCTGCAACGCGCCTTCCAGAATGTCTATCAGACCATGGATGCCATCGACAACTTCAAGCTCCAGGCGCTCGAATCGATGAAGACGACGGTGACTACCTTGTCTAGCGAAGTCGAAAAGAGCCGCGGCTATATTGCCCGGGCCGAAGGCGCCTCGCAGGCGCGGCTGGGCAACAGCGGTGCCTCGCCGTTCGAGGCGATCGCCTGATGGCCGACCCGGACCAGGTTCTGGCGCGCAACGACGAACGCCTGCGCCGGCTGGCGATCGGCGAGGCGGCGCAGGCGGCGCGCGCCCGGCGACGGCAGCGCGCGGCGGTGGCGGCCGGCAAGCGGCTGTCACGCGCGGCGATCGTTGCCGGTGGCATCATCCTGGCGCTGATTCTGTGGGGGCTGATCATCGGCCCCATTGGCACCACCGCGCTGGTGCTGGCGGTGCTGTTCGGCGGCGTTTCCGTGCTGGTGGCGGGGCTGTCGGGGGGCGGCACGCCCGAACCCCGCGCCGTCGCCGACGCAGCGCCCGCCCTGCTGCCGGCGGTGACCGAGGCCTGGCTCGATGGACAACGGCGCAGTCTGCCGGCTTTGGCGGCGCCGCAGGTCGATGCGATTTCGGCGCGGCTGGCGACCCTGGAAAGCCAGTTGGCCAGCGTGCCCGCCGCCGATCCGGTGGCGCAGGATGTCGGGCGGTTGCTCGGCCGGCATCTGCCCGAACTGGTTGATCGCTATACCCGCGTGCCCGCTGAGCAGCGATCCCGCACAATCGACAGCGATGGCCGGACCATCGAGACGACATTGGTCGATGGGTTGAGGCTTGTGGAGGCCGAACTGGCGCGGGCGTCGGACCAGCTTGCCGCCGCCGACCGCGACGCGCTGGTCGTGCAGGGGCGGTTCCTGGAAACCCGCTATGGCGGTGAAACGCTGCCACCGGCCTGAGAGTATGCTGTTGAAGTCGGCATGATGCTTTGGCTTAAAAAATCCTTTCCCTTGGGGCGTTAAGCGATAGACTCGCAGGCCGGGGAGAGGGACGATGGCACGCGAGGTGATCCAGGCCACAAAGGCGCTGTTGCTGGCGTTGGTCTGGCTCTTGGCGCCGGCTGCTGCGCCGCCGCCTGCGCCACCGATCGTTCCCAAGGTGGTGATCCAGTTCAGCCATCCGCAAGGCGTTGATGCCGCCGCCTGGGCCAATGACGGCGCGCTGCTCATCACGGCGAGTGGCTTTGATGCCTCGGTCCTGCTCTGGGATACCGACAGCGGCGAGATCATCGACCATCTCAATTTCCCGCGGCTCGATGCGCTGGGCGAATTCACCATCGATCAGCTGCGGGCGATCACCGTCGCGCCGGATGGCAAGACAGTCCGTTTTACCGTCATCGCCAGCGGCTCGCCGAATGAAAATGTCGCCAATGAATATCGGCGTTACACGCTCGATCTTGATCTCGACAACCGCCGCTTTGCGGTGGTTGGCAAGCCCGCCGTCATGACCGACGCCGCGGTGGCCGCGCTGAAGCCGCCGCCATTACCGGCCAGCCCCGATGGCCGGACGCTGACCCGCCTAGATCTGGCCAGCGCCTCAAGCCCCGGCAGCGCCCGCCACGGAGTCCAGATCGCCGCCGGCAATGGCAAGCCGGCGCAGCAACTGCTCGGCCAGGCGCCGGCAATCTTCATCGATGCCGACCTGTCCCCCGATGGCAAGCGTATCGCCCGGCTGGTGCGCTATGGCGGGGTTTCAACGCTGGTCGAAGTCTGGGACCTCGCCACCAATGCGCCCTTGCCGACCCTCATCAAGCGCGGCCTGTATGACCGGGTGCGCTGGATCAGCAGCAGCCATTATGTCGTCAGCGATGTGAAGCCGACCGAGGCCGACAAGGCGGGGAAGGACCCGTTGCCGGCCCTGGTCGTCGATGCCGCCAGCAACGGCGGGCCGCGTGGGCAGGTCGAAGCCATCATTCCCAGCCGGTGCCTGACGACACCGATCGGCGATACCGGGATGTTCGTTGGCTCCGGGCCGGGCAGTTGCGGCAAGCCGGTTTCGGCCGCCGATGGCCTTTATGTCTTTGCCAAGGGCCAGTGGCAGCGGCGCAAGATTGAAGAAATCGATGAGCGGCTGATCACCGGCTTTGCCATTACACCCGATCACACGCTGATCGCGGTTGCGCTGACGCCGCGCGCGCCCATCGAAAAGACCTGGCCGCCGACGATCGCGATCGTCGGGGTCGATCCGGCGCGGCCCATCGGCGGGCAATCTTTCGAGGATCACGCCAAGGATCTGTATGACAGCAGCATGACCCTGGAAGAAGCCCGCGACGAAAGCCGCATCCAGAGCCTGGCTTTTTCAAGCGATGGCAGCGCCCTGTTGTCACAATTTGTCGGCGGGGTGTTGAGCCTTGGCATCACCGAAAGCCATACATTGCTGTTGCCCAGCCTGACCGACCGCGCCGATCTGATCGCCAGCGATGGCAAGACCGCGGTGGTCGGCGGCGTCGGCTTCAAGACGCTGCAACGCTATGCGATGACCGACGGGAAAGCGATCGTGCCGCAAATCCCCATCTCGGGGGCGATCAACGGCGGCTATCTTGCCAGTAGGCCCCTGTTCTGGGCGGCGTCCGACGATGGTACCTTGCGTTTTTGGGACAGCCGTACCGGCGCGCTGCGATTAACCTTCAGCAGCTTCCCCAACAATCGCTTCTTCGCGGCGCTGCCCGATGGCCGCTATGATACCAATCTCGCCCCCGATACCGATGCGGTGCGCTGGCTGGTCCGCGATGACCCCTTTGTGCCGCTGCCGTCATCCACCTTCATGCGGCAATTGTATGAACCGCTGCTGGTGGGCAAATTGCTGGGTTGTGTGCAGACGAGTTGTGCCTCGGTTTTTCGCCCCTTGCCCGATATGGCGACGATCAACCGCGTGTTGCCGGTCACCCAGATCTTGAGCGTGGAGCGCGACCCGCGTGATCAGGGCCGGGCGCTGGTGAATGTCAAAGTGGCGCAGGGCGAAGACGCAGAGGCGCCCAATGGCCAGACCAAGTCCGGCATCTATGATCTGCGGCTGTTCATGGGTGGCCGGCTGGTCGAACAGGCGCCGGCGCCCGAAGGCGTCACCCAGCCGGCGACGGGTGACCTGGCCGGTTGGCGCACGGCGACGCAGGTGACCGACCAGGCCAGCGCCGTTATCACCCTGCCTATCCGCCTACCAGGCGGCGCTACACAGGTGACGCTGTCTACCTATGCCTTCAACAGCGACCGGGTGAAGGGCCTGACAACGATGGCCAGCTTCCCCTTGTCTCCGCCGGCACCACCGCACCAGCGCCGGGCGCTGGTGGTGGCGATCGGCGTTGACCAGACCAGCAATCCCGATTGGCGGTTGAACTATGCCGCCAGCGATGCCGAAGCGATGGCGGCGGGCCTGCGCGCCGCCCTGCTGCCGGGGGCACCGGGGCAGCGGTCATCCGCCTGCCGGTCCGAACCCTGTTTTCGTTCACCCGAGAGCGATGCCTATCGCCGCGTCGATGCCATCACCCTGACGAGCACCGCCCAGCGCAACCTTGCCACCAAGGCGATCGTCCATGACGTCTTGCAGGCGCTGGCCGGTGATGCGCCGCCGGCTGCGGTGGTGGCGACGGCAAAGCGCGTTGGTGTCGATCCGGCTCTGCTGGCGGCGATCACCCCTGATGATCTGCTGATCATCAGCTATTCGGGGCATGGCGATACGATCGATGGCCAATTCTATATCGTCCCCGCCGATGCCGGCATCGATGCCGCCGGCAAGCCCGCGTTGCCCAGCCTGATTTCCGCCGCTGAACTGACGCTGTGGCTGCGCAAGATCGATCCTGCCGACATGGCGCTGATCATCGATGCCTGCCACAGCGCCGCCAGTGTCGATGCCGATGGTTTCCGCCCCGGCCCGATGGGCGATCCCGGCCTGGGGCAGCTCGCTTATGACAAGGGCATCCGCATTCTTGCCGCCACCCAGGCCGATAATGTCGCCATGGAGGATGGCCGGCTGGGCCATGGCCTGCTGACCTATGCGCTGGTCACCGAAGGCCTGGCGCCGGGCACGCCGGCCGATCTGAACGGCGATGGTGAGCTCAATCTGGAAGAATGGCTGCGCTTTGCCGTGGGTCGCCTGCCCGGTCTTGCCGATGATATCGCCGCTGGCCGGATGAACCTGATGGGCAATCCGGCCCCGGCGCGGGCGCGCAACTTTACCGATCTGGAGCCATTGCCGCCGCAGAAACGCCCGGTGCAGCGCCCGGCGCTGTTCAATTTCGTCGCTGACCATGGCCCGGTGCTGCGGCCACGTGAGGGGGCAACGGGATGAAGGCGCTGTTGCTCATCCTGCTGCTGCACGCAGCGCCGGCCGGAGCGGTGACGCGCGCGCTGTTTGTCGGCATTGATTCCTATGCCCATTCGGTTGGCAAGCCCGGCAACAGCGATCCGGAGTTCCGTGACCTGGCGGGCGCCGTCAATGACGTGCTGCTGATCAAGCAGGCGCTGGCCGGGCCGCGCTGGCGGCTCGGGCTGGATGATTTCGCCCCGGGCGGTGACTGCCAGAAACACAACGCCGTATCGGTCACCCTGACCAACGCCTGCGCCAGCCGCGCCAATATCATCGGGGCGTTCCGGGCGCTGACCCTGGCGTCGGCGCCCGGCGATGTCCTGCTGTTCTATTATGCCGGCCATGGATCACAGGCGCGCGACCCCCTGCACAGCGAAGTCACCGGCTACAACAGCACGCTGTTGTCACAGGATGCCCGCGGCGATGGCGTTTCGGACATTATCGATGATGATATCGATCGGCTGATCACCGCCGCTACGCGCCGCGGTGTGCATGTGGTCACCTTGTTCGATGCCTGCCATTCGGGCAGCGCGACGCGGGATTTGCGCGGCGGCGAAGCGCGCAAGGCACCAACAGCCGCTGAGCCAATGGCAGCCGGCGACGATATTGCGCCCTTGCCGCCGCCCGTGCCCGGTGCCGCCCCCGGCTATCGCGTCGCCCTTGCCGCCGCCGATGACAATGAAGTAGCGCGCGAAACCGGCAGCGGCCCTGATCGCCACGGCGTGTTTTCACAGGCGCTGTTCGGCGCGCTGACCGAATTGCCGGCGCCGGCCTATGCCGATATCGCCGCCGAGATCCGCCGCCGGCTGGTCAAGAACGGCGACCTTCAGACCCCCAAGGCCGAAGGCGCGCTGACCATGCCGTTCCTGGGCCTTGCCCCGCCGGGCCTGCGGTTGTTCGCGGCGAGCGCCGGGCCGACGCCCGACCGTATCGTGCTGGCCAATGGCAGCCTGGCCGGCGTTACCGTCGGATCGACCTATCAATTGTTCGCCAATACCGGCGCGGCGGTGCGCGGCGAGGGCAGCCTGGGGACCGGCACCGTCGAAAGTGTCACCATCGGCGATGCGGTGATCAGGCTGAGCGCGCCGCTCGCCGGCCTGCCGGTGCTGGCCCAGGTCCGCGAGGTTGAACATGTCTATGGCGGCAGCCCGGTGCGGGTGGCGATCCAGGGCGGCAGCGCCGCTGACCGTGCCGCCGTCGCCGCCGCCATCGCCGATGCGACGGCGCTGTCGAAAGGATCGGTTCCGGACTATGTCTTTGTCGTCGATCGCGGCCGTGTCCAATTGCGCGCCGGCGATGGCAGCGCCATTGGTTCGGCGCTTGATCTCGCCGATGCGGCCGGCATCCGCGAAAATGCCCGCAAGCTGGCGCAATATTTCACCCTGTTGTCGCTGCGCAATGATCGCGGCATGGCGGCGGGATCGCTGGCGCTGACCTATGATTGCGCACCAGGCAGCCCTTCGGCACCATTGTCCGGCCATGCTGGCGAAACCATCGCCTATCAGGGCGATCTGATCGCGGTTACCTATCGCAACACGCTGGCCGGGTCGCGCCACGCCTATCTGGTGGCATTGGGCAGCGATCTGGCGATTGCGCCGCTCACCATGGAGCCCGATCCGCTGGCCGCCGGGCAATCGCTGCGCAAGCGCGGCCTGGTGGCAGGTGATCCGGGGCGCAATCATTTCCTGCTGCTGCTGACCGAAGGCGAAGTTGATCTGTCGGCGCTGGCGCAATCCGGCGCGCGCGACATGGTGCCGGGCAACCGCCTGGAAGCCGTGCTGCGCGCCGCGGCCCGCGGCCAGGCCAGCCGTGATATCGTCCGTATCGGCGATTGGGGGGCGCAGATCGTTTCCGTCAACATATTGCCCGCCGCCGCCCGCAGGGAATCCCCGCCATGTACATTCCGTTTGCCCGGGCGGTGAAGCCCGCCGCCATTCTGCTGCTCGCCGGGCTGATGGCCGCCGCGCCGCCGCCGTGCCTGCCCGATCCGCCGGCTGATGATGGCGGGCGGGTCGTTGGCGGCGACGGTGCCAAGCCGGGCGACGCGCCGTGGCAGGTGTCGATCGGTTATCGCGGGCCGTTGGTGTTTCCCGGCGCGCCGCAGCCGGAATGGGCGCGGCGGCACAGTTGTGGCGGATCGCTGATTGCCCGGGATTGGGTGCTGACGGCGGCGCATTGTGTCGTGCTGGGCCAGGCGGTGGTGGCGCAGCCGCAGAATCTGCAAATCCGCTATGGCGGGTTGCAGCTGGATGGTGCGCTGCCGACGGCGGTGATTGATCGCATTGTCGTTCATCCCGATTTCGTGCCGGCGCCGGCCCGCGACGATATCGCGCTGCTGCATCTGGCCAAGCCGGTGACGCTGGTGCCCAGGCTGGTGGCG